>JBLHIB010000014.1:0-43607 GCA_047615865.1 Gammaproteobacteria bacterium | reverse complement strand
CGTAGTTCCTACGAATTTTGACGGAGATAGATCATTACTCGTTTTAATATGACCTTTAGGGTAGGGTACATTCAATATCGGGTGTATTAGGGATAGTTGGATTGCTATGAGCCTTTTTAGAAGCGGCGACAATCTGATTAACCGCAGCCATTGTTTTAATCGTAAGATCAACGCTAGAGATTATGAAGCCTTCTACAGAATTGTTCGATTTGATACAATCTCTCTCTAAATCGGAAAAGAGATTTTTCAAACTTTCATCGTCACTCCAAAGCGGCGATAAAAATTATCTGAAGATTTTCGATTCCATCGATAAGCAATCCGATTATGACGAGTCGGGAATCAAGGAGCAATTTAAAGATGAAACTTTCATCAAGCATTTCCCCTCCGAAAAGAACCACCTTTATAAGTTGATATTGAAGAGTCTGCGTGCATATCACTCTGATAACTCGGCAAGTTCTCTTTTGAAACAAGAGATAAAGAATATTGAGATTTTATACAATAAGGCGCTTTTTAAGGAGTGCAATAAATTCCTAATGAGAGCCAAAAAAATGGCAATTATTCATGAGAAATTCTATTTTCTTTTTGAATTGATCAGCTGGGAAAAATTATTATTGGAAGAAGCATTCGAGGATGGTGAATTCACGAAGGACCTGGACTCACTCATTCGTGAAGAGCAAGAGATTATTGAAAAGTTGAGGAATTTGGCGGCTTATCATGTCCTATATTCAAAGATAAATTACGTTTTCCGCTCTGGTGGTTATGTGCGTAATGATGAAGATCGGCAACTTGTTCAAGAAATTGCCAATCACCCGCTAATAAAGGGTAAGAATACCGCGCTGTCTAAAAGAGCGGCAAGTATATGCTATTACACCCAAGGTTTTTGTAGTCTGGCAAATGGCGATTATGAAAAGGCTTACGTAAAGTTCGAGAAGACGAAGCAAATTCTTGATGACAATCCGAAAGTGCGAAAGGACTTGTCTAAGCGATATGTTCGTGCCCTCAGCAACATGATTTCTTGCCAAATTGATCTCGGTAATTTTGTTGGTTCAAAAATGATGATTGAGGAATTGAAAAATTCAGCCAAGATGAGCGGTTTCAATCGAACTGATATTCAGGTGAATGTTTTTAAGGACACTAAAATTGGTGAATTGAAGATTTGTCATCAAACGGGAGATTTTGACAAAGGTTTGATTATCGTTGATGAGGTTATTGAAAGTCTTGAAGAATGGTCAGGCCTGCTGCATAAGGAACAAGAACTCGAATTTTTCTACCACATCGCCTATATCTATTTCGGCGCTGGCAAGTTCAACAAAGCTTTGTTCTGGATTAACAAGGTGCTTAATGACAATGAGAACACTCTTCGTCAAGACCTGTACTCGTATGCGCGACTCTTCAATTTGGTCATTCACTTTGAGTTGGCGAATTTTGACCTATTGGAATACATCACGAAGTCGACACAGCGTTACCTTCACAAACGACAACGAGATTTTGAGTTTGAGAAATTGGTTATTGATATGATCAGGAAATTGATCAGATTGACCAATGTAATCGACAGAAAAGAGATGTTCATCCAATTCAGTGGTAAACTTGAGGAATTGGCTCATCAACCGGGAGATAGGGTTGTTCTTAAGTATTTTGACTTCAGAAAATGGGTTGATAGTAAAATTGATAATGCCACTTTTTCTGAGGCTATCAAAAAGGCAATTTAGTACTGTTTAGTCTTTGGATAATGACGTTTTTTATCTTTGATGTGCCATTGTCTTAGTGGTATATTAACCTGCAAGTACAAAAAAAGGCCTGTCATTTGACAGGCCTTTTTTTGTACTATCTATAACTTAGATGCTATTTTCTTTTCTCAGTAACAATGAATTCGGTTCTTCGATTCACTTGATGTTCATCTTCTGAGCAAATGACATTTGTCTTGCAGTTGTTAAGCAATTTTCTTTTGCCATAGCCTTGAGATGTAACACTGCCTCTAGATATACCTTTGAGCACTAAAAAGTCAACGACTGCTGCGGCCCGCTTTTTAGATAGCTGCATATTGAAGAAATCGCCACCACGAGAGTCACAATGTGACTGTATCTTAACGTCAAGTTTTGGATTGTCCTCAAGTAACTTCACTAAATCATTCAAATATGGCTCTGCATCAGGACGAATATTCCATTGGTTGTAGTCCCAATGAATGTCATTCAGAGGGTAGTTTTTGTTGCCTGTATCGTTGCCATCTCCATTTTCCTGACCGCTGTCTTTGCCTTTAACATCTGATCCATCGCCTGGGTTATTATCACTGATGTATAATTCTTCCATTTCTAGGATAACGTTGAATGTCTCATCCTCTATTTTGTTCTTGGTAGAGATGTTTTCAGTTATCGCAAAATAGTTCTCTTCTTCTGCTCGTATTTCATATTCTTTTCCAGGCAATAGATCCATTGCGAACTTGCCATTGGCATCGGTAATTAGTTCGTCTGTGGTGTTGTCCGTGATGTTTTTAACAAGAACAGTAATGCGTTCTATTGGAGCCAATGTTTTTTTGTCTGCAATCATTCCGTCAAGCGCAAGTGCCGGATTGAATATTTTGAATGCATAGATTCTATCCGTTCCTGATCTGTCTGAAGACAAATATCCAGTTTCGCCACCAGCATCTATAGCTAGTCCAAAATCATCAGCAGAAGAGTTAATTGGGTATTGCATATGGTAAGGATCACTCCAATCACCATCGCGACGCACTGCGTAAAGAACATCTAACCCTCCCAATGATTCACGAGAATCAGAAGAGTAATACAATGAATCGCTTCCTAGAATTGTAGGGAATACATCATCTCCGTCAGAGTTTATGCCCGGTCCCATGTTAACGGGCGCGCTCCATTCTGTGCCTGAGTATGAGCTTGAATACAAATCCATACCGCCATATCCTCCTTGAAGATCCGAAGAAAAATACATAGTAATTCCGTCAGCAGAAAGTGAGGGATGAGCGAACATATAATGTTCATCGTTGAATGGAAGAGGTTGTGGAATGTTCCATTCTCCTTCTTCACGCTTAGAAATATATAGCTGCGTGTTGTTTGTATTGTTAGCATCTTTGCCCAGTTGAGCTTTAGTACTGTAGTTACTTCTCGTTAAGATCATAGTGTTTCCATCACCAGAAATTGTGGCCATTCCGTCGTGATACTTACCATTAACTATATCCATCTTGACTGGAGCCTTCCAGCTTTCGCCTTCTTTTTGGCTGTAGTAAAGATCAATAAACGATTCGCCAGTGTAAGGATCCTTGTTCATACCTGAATGTTCCACAGCAGAAAATACTAAGCCATTTTCGTATTGAGTCGGACAAAAAGAAGAACCAACGTTAGGTATACCCAATTGTCTAACTTGAATTAGTGATGAGTCCATTTTCATTTCATCGATTGAACGACAAGAAGTTCTAAGTCTTTGGGCTGTTTCATTGCCTGGAGTTCTAGAAAGAATTCCGTCGAAAACATCAAAAGCTTGGTCATACTTTTCATTGCTCATAATTGATCGGCCAAAATTAATTCGATCGATATCGGTAAGACTAGGATCAAGTAAAGCCATTTCATAATTGGCCATGGCATCCTCAAAATCATTAACCTTCATGTATGCATTCGCCAAGTTGATCCGAGCTTGTAAATCGTTTTTCTTAGCCAAGCCTTTTTCGAGCTGATGGATTGCTTCTTTGAATTGCAATTGCTCATAGGCCGCATTGCCATCTTTCATATATGTGCTCGCACATGAACTGAAGAAAATAGCAAATACTAAAGTGAGGTATGTTGTAATGTTTCCTTTCATTGTCCTTTCTTTAAAAATACCTTGGAGAACGTTTCTTGATGTCAACATTCTTTCCAAAATCAAAACCTAGCATAATCTCGTGAGAGCCGCTGGAGTACTGACGAATTTCGGTTGTAGTGAAATCGTAAGCATATCCTGCTCGGAGTTGTGGTGTGATGTTGTACTCGATCATAGCGATAACTGCATCACCTGATCTCCATCCTGCTCCCAACCATAAGCGTTGAAATAACAAAAAGTTACAATTTAAATCTACCTCCGCTGGCGCTGCTGGTGTGTATTTTACTAGAATCGATGGTTTCACAGCTACGTTGTAGTTAATATCAAATACAGCACCACCGTTCAAATAGTAGTGTTGTGTGAAATAACTTGAATTGGTAGTGACTGCGGGAAGAATTTTATCATCCATTGAATAAATCATTGGAACTGATATTCCAACATACCAACGATCAGTATTGTAGTAGGCTCCAAAACCAAACTTGGTAATCAATTCTCCAGAGTAGTCGTTAAAAGAATACACCTCGTCGTTTTCATCCCAAACTGTAACATCAGATAAATTGGCACTGTACGATGCGACATTAGCTCGAACGCCCAAAGCTAGATTTCCAGAACCCAATGGAGTTCGCCACGCCAAATCACCACCTATTTCTAGCTGATTGATAATACCGTGCTGGTCATTGGTAACGTGCAGACCTATACCAAGTCTGTCATTAGCAACGGAGCCATCGATTCCAAAAACTTGTGTAGTTGGTGCCTTGTCAAAATTCACCCATTGACTCCTGTGCAATAAACTCGCGCTAAAGTATTGGTGTGATCCTGCGTACGCCGGATTTAGGAGCAGTCCATTAAACATGTACTGACTCACTTGGATTTCTTGCTGTCCATAAGCAGAGCTTCCTAACAGCAATCCGAAGATTATATATAGTGCTTTCTTCATGTTCATCGTTGTGTTTGGCTTAACGTCTTAGATCGACAAATGTATTGAACGACCTATCGTCGGCTTCAAATATGACGTAGTAAGTGCCATCTGGTAAAGCTTGATCATCTTTTCCTTGGCCATACCATTCATTGTTGTATCCAGCTTTTTCGTAAACTATATTACCCCATCTATTGAACACTATAAATGTGTTGTTAGGATGTTCAGCAACTCCTAATATTACATAGAAGTCATTCAGTCCATCGCCGTTAGGTGTAAGTCCAGTTGGCAGCGTAAGATCATCTGGTTGAGTAAGAACGATAATTGTATCCTTCTCACAACCATTGACATCTGTAACCGTCAACAGATAGCTGCCAGCTGTTAAGCCGTCTGATTCAGTTTCGTCATCGCCTATGCTGGTTGGACCATCCCAAACCAAAGTATAGCCTGGTGTTCCACCGAATACATCGGTCGATAACGAACCGTCATTGCCTTCGAATTCATAAACGTTGTATCCGTTATTGTAAAAAGGACTGATTCCATTGATAGTCATTGAGTCAGGCTGAATAATGACGTAATCGAATGAATTTGAACAGCCGTTAACATCAAGAACCGATGCTGTAAAGGAACCTTCGCAGATTTCATCCAGTGTAAGTCCAGTGCCTACCTTGTCACCGTCTTCGGTCCAAACAACGTCAAAAGGATCCGCGGCATTCACAATATCAAGAACAATCTCGCCATCACAATCTCCGAAACACAATGGTTGTGTTACAGAAGGGTTTGCTTCAATTGGATCCGGGCCATCGATATTGATCGTCTCGCTCAATGAACACAAATTCTCGTCGGTAACAGTAACTGTATAATCTCCTGGACAAAGATCCTGCTGATCTTCGTCACCATCGACGACATCAGCACCTGTCCAAGTATAAGTCAATACCCCTGTGCCGCCAGCTGCTGTAACATCGATAAACCCATCACATGCTCCACAGTTGGCATCTGTCGGTGTGACATCCAAAGTCAACTCTACTGGTTCATCAATCTCCCAACAAGCAGATGCCAGGCATCCGTTTGAATCTTCAATGCTCAAGCAGTACTCACCTGAACTAAGTGCAATGGCTTCTTCAGTAGCACTAACATCTGGCGTCCATTCAATCGTTGTATAGTTTCCACTTCCTCCGGATATGTTTGCATCAATTGCTCCATTGCTATCACCAAAACAGAAAATTGGAGTGATGATTTCATTGAATTGAAGTGAATCTGGCTCGGAAATAACAAACTGAGTAATTATTTCACACCCAATGCTGTCTATTATCGAAACACTGTATGTGTCAGTACATAAATTTGAAACAGTTGCACTTGTCGATATTAGAGGTGAAGCCCAAGTAATGTCTAATGGGCCAACTCCGCCGGCTGGGCTAATTGTGATTTCGCCATCACATTCACCATAGCATGAAACGTTGAAACCTCCATCATATGTTAGAATGTCGGCAGGTACCAAAATAATTGGTGGCTGAATCAACTCAAGGAATAGAGTTGTATCACAGCCATTTTGATCCGTAATCAACACGTCATAAAAGCCCGCGCTCAAATCATTCAAATCCTCATCTATTGAAAACAATGTAGTGTCTCCATCAACATGCCATATGTATGTGTAATCTGGAACTCCTCCTGTTGTCGTTAAATCAATAAATCCATCTCCAGCACCCGCGCAGCTGATATTGAAGTCACCTGGGTATAGGGATAAGTCCGATGTCACGATCAAAGCTTCATCAGGCTCAGTGATGTCCATACATGAGATAGCCTCACATCCAGTGGCGTCTGTGACGGTCAGACAGTAGCACCCAGCTCCAAGTCCAGTCAACGTCACATCATTTGTGATAAAGTTATCATCGCAATCCGCCCAAGAATATCCGAATTCAGCCTCGCCTCCAATTATGGTTGCGTTTATAGATCCGGTCGTATCTGCATTGCATTGCAGGATGAATTCAGTTTCTTCTCCTTGAACAGGAGCATCAAGGTCTACCTCGAATAGCTCAGGTTCGTCCAAAGTCACAATTGCTTGACCTGAGCAGCCATTTGTATCTGAAACTGTAAGAGTATATGTTCCTGCCGGCAAACCAGTCAAAACATTTCCAACATAAACATTTGCATCAAGATCAACCCAGTTATAACTCAAGACTCCGCAACCGCCAATGGCACTTACTGAAATAGATCCGTCTGAGTAATCATAACAAGTAACTTGCTGAATGTTATCGATACTGATTTCAATCAAAGCAGGCTCAGTAATTGTCCAACAAACAGTGTCTTCACAATCGTTAGAATCAATAACGTATAAACAGTAGTCACCAGGTCCGAGGTCAAGGATCGTATCGACTGCAAATGGATCGATTGTCAGTCCTCCACTAATCCATTCAAAGCTTTCAAAATCGCTACTGCCTCCGGTGATTTCAGGTACTATCCATCCATCATTCGCGCCAAAGCAACTAATATTGCATCCATTGTAATCAGAAATATTCCCACTACTCTCTATTGGATCAGGCTCTGTCATGTCAATGGTTGATGTTGCTAGACATCCATTGATGTCGGTGACATTGACACAATAAGTACCTGCTCCAAGATCAGTTACGAAAGTCGAGTTGACATCGTTGCCATATTGAATAACATCATCGCAAGCACTCCAATCATATTCGTAGCAGTCAGGTGCGTATGTCACACAATCAGGAGTTCCTCCAGAAACGGAAGCACTTATCGATCCATCCTGAGCACCGTTGCAGCTTATGTTGAATAATCCGTCAACCAAAGATACCTGCAAGTCAATAATCATGACTTGAGGAGCGACCAAGGAAATTGTATCAGCAACAACACATCCAGTTCCATCAGTGACATTCACAATGTAATCACAAGCCACAAGATTGGATAATGTATACACATCTCCAGCTCCAGCCCATCCGCTGCATTCAGGAATTGCTGGCCAATCAACAGTAAGTATTCCGGTGCCACCAGAAACGGCAATTTGTATCGAGCCGTCATTCTGTCCTATACAAGAGGGTTCAACAAAAGAAACCACTTCAACTTCGATTTCTGGCAATTGGCCAATATCAAATGTGAATTCTTGCTCGCAGTCCCCTTGAACTATTGTCAAGTTATACGTCCCGGCACACAACTCTGAGATACTAGACGTATCAGCGATAAAGTCTGGACCTACCCACGAATACACTTCAGTGCCAATAGCTGGCACAACCGTCACATCAATAGATCCGTCACATGTTCCGAAACAAGTGGCGTCCATTACTATTTCGGTAATAGTGAAGTCTAAATTTTGTCCGATGTTAATCACATATTGTTCGGCACATCCTTCGCTGTCTTCGAGCTCAACAATGTAGTTTCCTGAGTCCAATCCTGTAAGATCGTCTCCCACACATACACCACAACTTGGTCCAGATATCCAGGTGACTGTATGAGCAGCACCATTTCCTCCTCCATAGTTGGTAAGGTGTATTTCTCCTTGAGATCCGTTAGGCGCACCACATGGGTTTTGTACTGTTGTAAATTCAAGAAACAAATCAGGAACGCAGGTCAGCTCAACGATCTCAGTATAGATACAATTGTTGTCGTCTGTCACTGTCAATTCATTTGAACCACAAGGAACGTTTGTCGGATCTTCGATGAAAGAACCATATGGTGTATCCAAGTTATTCCATTGAATCACATAATTTGGAATTCCACCTGAAACTGTAATGTCGATTGCCCCATCCGCAGCATTAGGACATGAAACATTGAATCCACCGGGATAAATAAAGACGTTGTCAATCAATACAGTCAATGGTTCAATCGGCTCACCTACAACTACTGTAAGTGAATCACTACTTAAACAGCCGTTCAAATCAGCAACTTGCACATAGAAGGTATCACTCGCTAAGCTCAAAGCACAAGGCGAAGTCAAATTATCATCATGACTCCAGCTATAGAAATATGGTGGGCAACCTCCTGTAGAAGTAACACAAGCCTGACCAGTAGATTCTCCTGAACAAAGGACATCCACAACTCCATCTAGTTGTATTGCCAATGGAGTTGGAGCATCTAAAGTCCAAGATTCGGCAATCACACAGCCCGCATCGTCTGTAATAACAACCGTATATGTACCTTCACATAAATCGGCGACATCTTCACTAATAGCAGTAAAATCTGGGCCTGTCCATTCAAATGTGTAGACCCCAGATCCACCTATAACGGTGATGTTGACCAAACCGTCACATGCTCCAGGACAACTAATATCTGCGCAAGCAAAATCAGCGAAAGTAACCTCCGAAATAGCTAGTGGATTTACCACTAAAACATCAACACATTGGTCTTCAAGCAGACAGCCAAGATCGTCTTCAACTGTCACACAGTAAGTGCCTTCAGCAACATCATTGAGATCTTCACTATTCGAGATAAAGTTACCGTCAGAGTCTTCCCATGTGATTGTAAATGGTGCTTGACCATTGAGTATTGTTAAGTCAATATCACCTGTGCTGCTGCCTTCACAATTAATAGGTGTAACATCAATATCCAAGAGCAGAGGAGTCACTATGACAGTTATGCTCGCGCTTTCTTGACAGAATGAAAGATTGGATGTGAGGGTGTAAGTTGTAGTTGTATCGGGACAAGCAACCTGGGTAAACGCATCAGGATCAAGCCCGTCTATTGGGTCCCACGTGAAAGTTGCATCTCCTACTGCGATGGCATCACCGGTAAGAGTAGTGCAATTCCCAGGACAAATTTCTTCTGGCAAGGCAGTCAAAGTAACAGACAGGGAGTCTATAATCCCTAAGTTGACTTCACTGTTAAAGATAACGGTGTCGCACGTTTGTTCCAAAAGTGAAATAGTCACAAATTCTTGCCCTTCAAGTATCCCGTCGAATATCGTGTTGATATCAAGATCAACCGAAGCTGAACCAGATGGTATAGTAATAGTATAAGTACCATCACCGTTATCCAAGGTAGCAAGGTCTGGGGTTGTATTGTAGTCATCAGGAAAATTGGCGTCTCCAGAAACCGAGAATAGCACATCTAAGTCAGATCCTTGAGGGTATTGACTTTGGAATGTGACTGTTCCGTCATTGCAACCTTCTATCATGTCATCAATTCCTCCAGCTGTGCTAGTAAGAAGTGAAATTGGATTAGATTCAATTCTGCTTATGAATACACCTGAATCATAGATTCTATCCGAGCCATCGGCAATGATCAACTTCAAGTGAATCGTGTCGCATGGAATAAGGTTACCCACTTCAGCGCGCAAACCTTGTGTGAATCCATCATATTGTGCCGTTAATCCCAAGGGATCTTGGTTGTCATAGAAATACTCAGAATTATCAATATGGTTCACCGTGTTTATTGCTACTGGTGTGGTCGTGTTTGGAATCAATGCAATGTTCACGTCGGTTCCAATGTTGTCGGCGGTAATGAAAAAGCCGAAAACATCATTAAAAGAAGAACCTACCCATTCCAAATATTCTTCGGAAGCAAACATGAAGTCAAACTTCAAACTATCACCTTGGGTGATTACGTCAAATTCGAAAACACATGCATCCCATGTCGTTAAACCTCCATTGGCAAGAGTCAATAGCGGACTTCCTGCGAAAAAGTTATCGTACTCATCACAGTTCAAACAATTGCCATCTTCATCGATGTCTGGTAAACCAGATTCATCGTTAGGACCAACAGCATTCTCAGCATGTCCCGTTGATAAAAGAATTCCTTGGCTTTCGCCAAGAACATCATCCTTTAGACAATAGTATCCATAAGAGAGAGGGTGTGCTGTGACCGAAACGTTGAATATGTCTACACCTTCACCGACCAATTCCTGAGCCATTTGAGTAGGGCTCATTTCATTGTCAACGTAAAGTGTGTTATTCGGTATCGTGTCAAGGTCGCATTGCGCGCTAGCTTGAAGTGCGGTGGTAATCAATAGAGCACCCGCTAAAAGGTGCCTGAAATCCAAATTCAGCCTCATGTAAAGATTGCTTTAGTGGTTCTAGGTGGACAGGGTTGTTTCACTACTCAGGTTTTCTCATCCTGAATTTATTGCAGCGAGTATTGAAATCATCTTCTGAATATTCAGCGATGATTTTAATCTTCTCCAAATCGGTTGATTGTAATACAACTTTTTTGAATGTTGAGAAGTTATCATCCAAAGTGTGGACGTTAACATCTGTAATAGACAACATTAAGATGCCTGCAGGCACGCATGCTTGCATTACGGCGAAGCCTTTTGAAGATTCCAAACCTTCAACGATGTCTTTATAACTGTAAGGGTCGAGATCTTCGATTTCGACGAACATTACTCTTGCTTCGTCAACTGTGTCTTGCGCTACAACTGAGTTAGACATGACAAGCGTGCAGATGAACAACAGGCCGAGAAAGAGAGTTTTTCTTGAATTGGTCATGGTTCGTTTGTTTAAGGTGTGAGCAGCAAATGAATAATGCTCACAAGAAACAAAGATGGCAAAATATTTGACTCGCTATATAAATGACTACCGAATATCAAAAAAAAGTTTATGCCCAGTCTATTTTTTCTTGAGCTCAATTTGTCTGATCATTTCGAAAAGTGCTATTCCAGCACTTACCGACACATTCAAAGATGCAGTCTCGCCACGCATGGGGATACCCACACAGGCGTTGCTCATTTCTAGAATCGACGGCTGTATGCCAAGGTCTTCAGAACCCATAACGAAACATACGGGACCAGTCAAATCTGCCTCGAAAACTGTGCTGTCAGATTTTTCTGTGCAGCTAATTATTTGAACTCCGCTAGATTTTAGCTCCTCCAATGATCGAATGAAGTGCGGAACTTTGCATACTGGTAGACGCATCAATGCTCCTGCCGAAACCTTAATCGTGTCAGCATTGATTTGTGCAGATCCCTTCGCAGGTAAAATCAACGCGTCAACTCCTGCGCATTCTGCGGTTCTAGCTATAGCGCCAATGTTTCGCACATCGGTCACCCCGTCTAAAGCGATAAAACGCGGACTCCGACCTTCTTCGAATGCAAGGTGAACAATGTCGTTCAACTCATGAAAGTCAATTGGTGAAATGTATGCGATCACACCTTGGTGGTTTTTACGCGTAATTTTGTCCAATTTGACCTCAGGTACATATTGACGATGAATAGAATGCTCTTTTGCCAATTGCACTAACTCTGAAACCATATCACCTTTGAGCTGCTTTCGCAACAATATGCGATCGACTGTCTTTCCTGCCTTGATCGCTTCCATTATTGGGTGAATCCCCCAAATAACTTGATCTGTTGATGTGCTAGTCTTCGTAAATCTTTCCATTTCGCCAACTTGTTACGGCCCGCTCCCATTGTGCTTTGTACAATCGATCGCGTCGTAGTATGTAATAATTATTCAATGTTTTGTTCGTCGCTAAGTCAAATATGAACCTCAAAGACGCAGCGTTATTAGGTTCTCCATAGAACCAGATCTCACTATTCCTGTCATGTTCGACTGTTTGCGGATTGCCAAAGATAATGTGGATCAGGCCTCGATCTGATTTCCATCCAGGAATTCCTGAACTAAAGTATCGATTGGCTTCTTCAACACGGCTGTAATAAATCCGTATGAGATCTTTGGCTCGCTCTTCAGAACCTCCACAGTCAGACCAAAATTGTTCCAGTTTTTTTTGAGGATTCTTACTATTCATTATGCCGTCATATTCGGCTCGGGAGGTAATATAGCGCAAGCTATTGGACATCGCTTCGAATGTTTTTACTTCAGGAAAGAACTCGTCCGAAACGCTGAAAGTAATGAGCAATTCGTTCAAGTTTCCAATCGAAAAGATCCCGGGGTAAAGTTCGATTGAACTACTGCCGTTGTTATCCAATTTAATACTAGTTGTTGTCTCGTCCAATAATTCTGGATAATCCGGTCTAGAGTCTGAAAAAGGTGGGGGAGGTAGGTCTACTGATGGATCGTGCTCTATCACTTGAAGCTCTCCCTCAATCAAAGGGCAATAGATTTCAAATGAGTCTCCCAAGGCCAATCTATTGTCGAAAAATGGCCGCCCATTACTATTTCTTATCAGGATGTTTTGTCGCGCGTATCCATCCCTTCTATTGATCTCCATTTTTACTGGCTGAGATTCCTTGCGGTGAATATCCGTGACCATAATATCACACAAGCCATGACGGTTGCCAATAGTCGGAATTGTAAATTGACCAGTTATTTTCTCGTTTTCACCCTGAATTCTATTTTCCACCAGCGTGACAATACCGCTGTCAATCGCACTCAAAATCATGTCCTGCATGTATATGACTTTGTAACGAATCTCTATAGAACTCGCGTAGGGCTGATTGATGTCAGCTCTTGTAAACAAAAACTCAGAGGCATTCAAACTGTAATGGATGTCTGTCGAGTCCTTACTTATATGATGGATTAAAAATTCAGGATGCAATTCCCTAGCTTCATAATCGTACATTCGATCATACCGGTTGGTCTGAGTTTTTTGCGGCCCACTGCACGCAAGCATGAGAAACACTTGCAACGCAATCAATAGGATTAAGGCTTTATTCATCAATGGCTTCATCCTCCTTTTTTATGTTTTCTATTAATCCCGTGTTTTCGATGCCATCCCAAGTCTCACTAAACTCTTTTTTCGACTTCACTCCGAGATTTTTAGTGTTTTGAGCTATGCTCACCATGTTTCCTTTGCCGGTAGTTAATTTGTTTTTGGCACTCCCGAATGCCGACTGAGCATCCTGAAGCCGAGATTCTATTCTGTCCATGTCCACAGTGAATCCGACAAATTTATCATACAATGTTCCCGCTAGTCTGGCTATCTCAAGTACATTCCTATTCTGGTGTTCTTGCTTCCAAACAGAGGAAATTGTTCGCAAAGTCGCTAAAAGTGTCGAGGGAGAGACTATAACGATGTTCCTAGACCATGCAAAATTATACAATTCTACATCCGAACTCAGCGCCACACCAAACGAAGACTCAATTGGTAAGAATAACAGCACGAAATCAGGAGAATGAATTCCTTGAGCTGTTTGGTAGGACTTCTCTGATAATGATCTAATATGGGTTTTGATAGATAATAAATGCTCTTTTAAATACTGCTGCCGGCTTTCCTCATCTTCCGCATTTACCAAGCGTTCATATGCCGTTAATGATACTTTCGAATCAACTACGATATGTTTGTTGTCCGGCAGATCAATAACGATGTCTGGTTGCAAGCGATTGCCATCTTCCCCTTGAACTGAATATTGGACGTGGTATTCAACTCCTTTCTTGAGTCCGCTGTTTTCCAATATTTTTTCCAATACCATCTCACCCCAATTTCCTTGGGTTTTGTTCTCGCCTTTCAACGCGGTGGTTAGGTTCTTTGCATCACTTGAAAGCTGTTGGTTCATCTTCAAAAGGTTCTCCAATTCAACTTTCAATTCAATTCTTTCAGCAGTGTCTCTTCTATGAGTGGACTCTACCTTTTGCTCGAATTCTTTGATTTTTTCTTTCAACGGACTGAGAACCGAATCTATATTGACTTTGTTTTGCTTCGTGAATTTCTCACTATTTTCATCAAGGATTTTAGCAGCAACCAATTGGAAGTCCTGTTGCAAGCGTTTTTGATCCTTTAAAGATTCTTCCCTGTGCTTGGTTTGCAGCACTTCAAGGTTTTTGATTTGCTCTTCTTGAGATGCTATTGTTCGAGCATTCGCTAAATGCGTAGACCTCATTTCAGTCAACTCTCTTTCGCTAGCGCTTGCTTGTTGCAGAAGATGTTGCTTTTCAGGGTCGACTTGGGATATTTGCCTTGTGCGCGCATAAAAATAGCCAATGAGCACGCCGGCAATCAATCCTAAAGCTATGTAGACCGCAATCATTTTTATGTTTCTCTCTTTAAAAAAAGCTCGTAAAACCAAAGTGTATTTTGGCATTTCGAATCAAGATGGGGTTGTCGAATTGCTTGCCCATCGCATATGTCAATGCAAATATCCCTGACTTGGTTTCAAAACTGATGCCCGCTCCAAATCCAATCGGGTCGTCAGTAGCAAAGTTAGTCGGTGTCCTGCTTTCCCACCATCCTTGGTCAAAAAACAAATGAACAAAACTATTTTGCTCTAGTAAGTACCTAATTTCGATTGAGCCTACAACAAATGCAGAAACTTGATGCGAACTTTCATCCATTCCTCGCATGGTGCGCATTCCACCAAAACGATACATTTCATTCTCATATATTTCGTCGGCGAGCTTGGTAGCTCCTTTCGTCCCTATCTTGCCTACGAAACGACTGCTTATTGGAATGTATAGATCTGTAGCTCCTGAAAATGAATACTGATTGAGTTTGATCGTCTCGCTAGTTTCATCGGAACTCGATCGATCGATTATTTTGGTGCCGGCCGCTCCTTCAAGCGTCATTACAATGCCTCGTGAAGGATTGAATCGATAGTCAACTGATTCGTAGTGTCCCGCAAGGCCATAGGACAATGCTTTGCTTGACGCCAGATTTAGCTGAGTAGAGGTAAGTGATGTGCTGGATGACTCTTGACGAACAAATGCTTTGATCAGTTTATTGGCTTCGAAACGATAGTTGATACCACCGCTAATATTGGCCGATGAAAATGTAGAGTCGCGCTTAAATATCTCCAAAGATCCATCTAGCCCCAAAGCCGTTTTAAATAAATAGGGGTAGGCCAGGTTAAGATCCAATTGCTGCGAGGCCGCTTGAAGCCTGCGCCAGTTGAGCTGAATACTTTCTCCTTGGTTTATTATGTTTTGAAGCTTAAGGTCAACATCACCGGTTATCGTAATCTTGTCGTCGTTGTCGTTTTGCTGTATTCCAATCACTCCATTAAAGGAATTGGCTTTCTTGCGCTTAACGTAAACATTGACCCAAGCCCCTTTCTCGGTGAATTGAACTTCTGTGGGTCTGATTTCACTCAGAAATGCAATTTCTTCAATGCGACGAGAAATCGATCTGATTTGAGATTCATTATATAGGTCGTACTGCCGAATACCCAAGTGAGCTTGCAGGTACCTAGCGTTTACTTTGTCGTCAGACTTTACAATCAAACTATCAATGAGCGTTAGCGGGCCCTTAGTCGTTTCTAAATCAACAGATATTTGTGTTGAGTCTGTTTGCAGGTCTGTAAAGCGAACTTGAGCGAATGGGTATCCATTGTTTTCGTGAAAGGCCAATATCGAAGATATCTGTGAGGAAACATCTTTCCAATTAGAAGACTTGCGCAGTTTTCGACTGTTTGCTTGCGATTTTAATGCACTATTTGGTGAAATCTGAATGTCCGTCCATGTGAAATTCAGACCCTTGTTGACCCATGCTAGCAATGCAGTATCCGTGGAAAGAATGCTGTCTATACTCCACATAAGTCTTCCTTCGAGTTGCTTTTCTATTTGCAATGAATGCAAATATTGGATTGTCGTTGCCGTTGAATCTCCTCCCATATTAATGAATGCAGGTTCATCGGCGTACTGAATCCATAAAGTATTTGCTCCTTGACCGCTCGCGGAAATCTCCCAACCTAGAAAGGAAAAGAAGAAAGTAAAACATGCAAGGGATAGCTTTTTCATGAGGCAATGTTGGTCTCCGAAGAAATACAACGGGAGCTTTTAGCGTTTATGATTTAACGAATTTAGATGATGCTGTTGAAAACGTCGTGAAACTTTTGTAAAACTACTTCGTAAACAGAACTAAATTTGTGGGAAACCAAAAAAGGAATTTTCACATTAAAACCTCTCTTGCCATGAAAAAGGTATTCGGAATTATCGCACTTGCTATCGCTCTTGGAGCAACAATGGTATCATGCACCCCGCACAAGCAATCTTGTGCAGCTTATTCAGATATTGACCTTGAAGCACCTGTCGAGGACTAATTACACATAAACAAGTGTAATTAGTTGCTCTATGTCTGGATGAAGACTAAGCGTGACAGGACATTGTAATGCTGCTCTCTTGAGTAGTTCTTTTTCGGAATCCGTATATCCTGGATCCTGAACTTGCAAATTTATCTGGATTTTTGCAATTCTACGTGGAGTAGTAGACATCGTCTTGGTGACTTCAGCATTTGCTGTTTCAAATGTCAGCCCCTTCGATTGAGCTGCTATTCCCATTACTGTGATCATACAAGATGCCAGTGAAACGCCCACCAAGTCTGTTGGCGAAAAGGCTTCCCCCTTCCCATTATTGTCTGTTGGTGCATCCGTTTTAAACCTGTCGCCCGATTTTCCATGAATACAAATTGTTCTCAAAGAACCTTGGTATTCTACTTTCATTGATGCCATATTGATTGTGGAATTTCTGCGTTATTAATTTGTACTTTTGAATTGCGAATGCAAAGATCACTTTTTTTTATATCTGCCATACTGGCCTTGTCTTTTTCTAGCATTAAGACTATTGCTCAATCCGAGGATCCGGAGGGGCCTACCATTATTTACAATCAGCAAATGTTGGGCGGACTTCATCTTCACTCCAATGGGTATGGTCTTCAATTTGCTTGGGGAAGATATAAGGGCGCTTCGAAGATTTGGACTTATTCTGCGGACTTGCTTTACATGAAGCATGATAAAGAAGTTAGAAGCTACAATCCCGCTTACCAAGATTCCAAAAGCTATGTCTATGGTAAGATGAATAGTTTGTTTGTGCTCCGAGCAGGAATTGGTCGGAAGCATATTACTTCTGTCAAGCTTAGAAAGAGCGGAGTGCAGGTCAGTTATCTCTACAGTTTCGGACCTTTATTGGGATTTGCGAAACCAGTTTATTTGGAAATTTCAAACCTCGATGAGGGAAGTGGCTCGCTTTCAACCGAAAGGTATGATCCTGAACTACATTTTTTCGATGACATTTATGGACGCGCTCCTTTCGTATATGGACTCACAGAGATTTCGGTTATTCCTGGAGGATTTGCTAAGTTTGCGTTCAATTTTGAATATTCTAACACGAAAAACAGGTTGAAAGGACTGGAAACAGGTGTGGTGCTTGATGCCTACCTAAGAAGAGTCCCAATCATGGCCGAAAGTATTGGCGGATTGGAAGGCGCAAAAAACAAGCGACTGTTCTTCAACTTCTATGTCAATCTATTTCTCGGGAAGAAGTATAACAAGCGATAATGGATTCTTCGGCAACAACTGCAATTAAAACGCGCAAGCCAAAGTGGCTCAGGGTAAAACTACCTACAGGAGCCAATTATAAAATGGTGCGCAGCTTGGTTGACAAGCACAATCTTCATACAATTTGTGAGAGCGGAAACTGCCCGAATATGGGCGAGTGCTGGGGAGCTGGGACTGCCACGTTCATGATACTGGGAAACGTTTGCACAAGGTCGTGCGGATTTTGCTCAGTGGCGACAGGTAAGCCAACAGAAGCGGATCCTTTCGAGCCTGCTAAAGTTGCGCAGTCTGTGAAGCTCATGGAGGTAAAACATGCTGTAATCACATCAGTGGATCGCGATGATCTGGCCGATGGCGGTTCAGAGGTTTGGGCCATGACCGTCAGGGCTATCCGCAGGAAAGCGCCGGGAACAACTATGGAGACCCTCATTCCAGATTTTGGAGGAAAATGGGAAAATCTGCAGCGAATTATTGATGTAGCTCCAGAAATAGTTTCTCATAACGTTGAGACTGTTCGTCGACTCACCAAAGAGGTGCGAATCCAAGCGAAATACGATAGGAGTTTGGAATTGCTTCGTCGACTTAAGAAAGGTGGGATGAAAACTAAGTCTGGCTTGATGCTGGGCTTGGGGGAAACATGGGATGAGATTCTTGAGACCATGGATGATCTTAGAGCAGTGGACGTTGACGTTTTGACCTTGGGTCAGTATTTACAGCCTACTGCAAATCACCTTCCTGTAGCAGAATTCATAACCCCTGAGAAGTTTGAAGAGCTTAAAACGATTGGGCTGGATAAGGGGTTTGGCTATGTTGAAAGCGGTCCGCTGGTGCGATCGTCCTACCACGCAGAGAAGCATATGCTTTAGCAATCCTACTTGACTTGTATAAATAATCAACCTTATTAGGGTAAACACTTTCCTCGCTTGTATTTTTTACAGTAAATTGCCCACTGTTTCAAATGCGAATAAACCTGAATAATTATGAAGAGTAAATTTTTACTATTTGCACTTTTATCCCTCCTTGTAGGAGGATTCCTATTTGTAGGCAACCAAGAAGAGGTTGTTGCAGATTATAGCCCAAGAGCTTCCCAAGAAACTGAGTCTTCAGTTGAAGGAATGAATGAGATTCACAGAAAACTTCGAGGAAATCTCGAGACTGGAAAGATCGAAGCTAAGGATCGAATCGAAATGCAGATAGCTGTAGAGCGACAAAACGAAGCGACTAAAGGGAACCGTGAATTGGACCTTTCATGGTTCGAAATGGGACCGGATAATATAGGTGGTCGGACACGTGCAATTCTTGCAGTTGATGATAACACAATATTTGCAGGAGCTGTTTCTGGAGGTCTTTGGAAGTCGACGAATGGAGCCAATACATGGAAAAAAGTAACTTCTCTAGAGACTTGTGCGATTGGATCAATTGCTCAAGCTGGTGATGGAACGATCTACGTTGGTACTGGAAATGATTTCGACGGCGGCACACCAGGTGGTGATGGCGAGTCGAACTTTAGCGGAAATGGTCTTTTTAAATCTGAAGACAATGGTGATACTTGGTCGGCCGTCGAAGGCACTGTGCCAACATTACTCGCTGGTAATGCCAACTGGAATGCAATTAATTCATTAGAGCACGATGCAGCTCATCCTTCAAGAATTTGGATTGGTGCTGACGCTGGATTCGGCTACTATGATAATAGCAATGACGAGCTTGTAATGAATCAGCAAGATGGAATGATTCAGAACGCAGTTCAGGATATTACTTCATCTGCCGACGGTTCAATGGTCTTAGTTGCTTCAGGACCGGCAAGAATTTATCTTTCCACGAACTCCGGAAATTCTTTTGAGGAAATTTCAGGATCTGGAGGTGACCTTCCAAGTTCAAACGGTCGCGCTCGTGTTGCAATTAGTCAAGACGATGAAAATAGTATGTTTATCCTTTACTCTCAGGGAGGAGGTTCAATGGGTGGAGTTTTTCACTCAGGAAATGCCGGCGATTCTTGGACATCAACTTGGCCTTCTGGTTTGCCAGAATTAGATCCAACAGGAGATAATAACCAAGGAAATTATGATTTGGCATTGGGAATCCAGCCAGGTAATTCAGAACTAGCGTTCGTTGGTGCGGTAACACACTGGAAGAATGGTCCTAGCACTGCACCTGAATTAGCAGCTTTTAACTTTGGCTTCGGAGAAGAGCAACTATATATACACTCCGATATTCATGAATATGTATGGTCTCCAGGTGGAGATATGTATATTGGTTGTGATGGTGGTGTATTTAAGTCGACCAATGGAGGTCTTACTTACTTCGCCGCAAACCGAGGTTACAATGTAACTCAGTTCTACGGTATAGCCCATGGCGCAAAACCTTTTGGTGCAACGCCATTGGGAAATGAAGCAAGCAGTGAGCCCGCTGTAATGGGTGGAGCTCAGGATAACGGAACTACAATCATGTTCGGACCTGGCGCTTGGGAAAGTGATCAAGAAGGTCTTGAGGTACAAGGTGGTGATGGATATGACTGCGATATTTCTCAAGCTACAGGTGGAACAAACACAGTTGTATTTGCTACTTCTCAGTATGGTACTGTAGGTCGATATGATTCAAATGGATCTGGTGGCCAATTCTATGATGATGAGCTTTTGGAGTTGTATGTAGCCAATGATTTCGAGCCGGGAGGTTTCTACTCTACAATTCAACTTTTTGAGGATACTGAAGATGAGGATTCTGAGCAATTTGTTATTCTAGTGAATCCAGCAGATACAAGTATTTATGATGCGGATCCAGATGATGGAGAGCCTGTAACAATTACATTGCTGACTAATAACTTAGGTATTCCATTCGAATGGGAGCTTCCAGCAGAAGATACTTTACGCTTCTGGGATGAAATTATTCGTCCTGAAATAACTTTGGAAGATTCAATTGCTGTTGACCCCGATTATTACTGGTTGGATACTCAAATCCTTATAGAGAAGATTGTTGATTGTACGACTGATTCAATGCTTGTTGACACAGTGAGCGTAATTAGCGAGATCATAGAAGAAACAATGACTATCTATTGGTCTGATACTTTGATCGTAGATGAGGTAGAAATCATTATCAATGATTCAACGATTGTCGTTCTCGGAACAGATACCCTTTTTGTTGATGAGTATGTCTATTCATTTGACACTTTGTGCGACACAATGTGGCACTACGCAGCCGATACTTTAGAGAATGTAGCAGAGCAGAGAATTATAGCTGACAATTACTCTTCAATATTTGCGATAGGTCTTCAAGGTGGAAATGGTCTTTGGATGACTCGTGAAGCTTTGAATATGAACACTACTCCAGACTGGTTTAAGGTTGTTCCAACTGTAGCCGGAGCTGTTAAAGCAATGGAATTCTCTCCTGATGGGAATCACATGTTCTTCAGCACCTGGGGAAGTAGTCTATACAGAATCTCAGGTTTGAATCAATTGTGGTCTGAAGAAGACGTAGATAATCTGGTGGTTGAACAGATTATAGGAAATGCAGGAGGAACAGTTACTGGAATTGCATTCGATCCAGCTTGGTCGGAAGACAATCAACACGTTGTTATAACTGTTGGCGGATACGGTACCGTAAGTTCAGGACACGTTCAGGAAACATTCACTGCCTTAGGTGAGACAGTAGCATGGAATAATATTTGGTTCCCTACTTCAGATGATCTCTCAAAAATGCCTGTGTTTGATGCGATCATAGATGTAAACGATCCTTCTGGAGAGACTATAGTTGTTGGTACAGAATTCGGTGTCTATACTACTGATACCGGCGGTGGTTCTAATGGTTCAGAATGGGTTCAAAAGAATTCACCTGCTGATACTGATCAATCATCTGGAATTGATGATTGTCCTGTTTTTGACATGCTACAACAATCTGTTGGTGCGGTTGACGGATCAATTAAGTGGAGAGTTCCTGAGAACTTCGGAGCTATCTATGCTGGTTCACACGGTCGTGGTATCTTCAGAAGTGATGATGGTGTTACTACAACTGTTGATGAGCAAACCTCTTCTTCAAAAGATGAGCTAGACTTAATGGTTGTTTATCCGAATCCCTCGACTGAGACGCTATACTTAGATGTTACGATGGATGCTCCAGGAACTGTTTCTGGACAGATCTTCTCGATACATGGTAAATTGGTTAAGTCGATCAACCAAACAACTTTGACTAATGGTAAGAGCACGCTTACAGTTGATGTGAGTAGTTTTGCTACTGGTAACTACGTCATCGTTTTGGAGGCTGGCAATAAAACTGCTGTTTCCAAGTTTGTTGTGATGGATTAAGAAAAAATAATTTTTTAATTGGAAAAAGCCTTTCACCTTTGTGGAAGGCTTTTTTTTATGATGAGAATTGGAATAAACGGTTTCGGTAGGATCGGACGCATGACCGCTCGATTGATTATGCAAGCGCCAGATATGGAGCTCGTGGCGATAAATGATGTGGCAAGTATTCAAGCTATGACACATCTATTTAAGTACGATAGCATCCATGGAAGATACCGAGGGAATATTGCTGTCCATCAAGATTCAATACTCATTGATGGGCATTCTGTAAGCTATTCTTCAGAGGATCATCCTAGCACTATCCCATGGGGGAGAGCAGGTGTGGATATAGTAATTGAAGCCTCCGGGAAGTTTTTGAAGACCGAAGACGCTAATGAGCACTTGAGGGACGGTGTGCAGCGTGTTGTCTTGAGCGCGCCTTCTCCTGATGAACGAATTCAAGCAATTGTGCTAGGTGTGAATGACGATCTGCTCAAATCTTCTGATAAAATTGTCTCAAATGCCTCCTGTACGACCAACAGTGCGGCGCCAATGGTGAAGATTATCCATGAGCTTTGCCAGATTGAAAGTTGCTATATAACGACCGTGCATTCGTATACAGGAGATCAAAAATTGCACGATGCTCCACACAGAGATTTTAGACGAGGCCGAGCCGCAGCAGAGTCCATAGTGCCTACGACAACAGGAGCTGCTAAAGCACTGACTAAAATTTTTCCAGACCTGGTTGATGTGTTGGGCGGTTGTGGTATTCGAGTGCCCGTTCCTGACGGTTCTCTAACGGATATAACCTGCATTGTCAAAAATCCACAACCCATTTCAGTTATCAATCGCGCTTTTTTCACGGCTTCACAGGGAGCAATGAAGGGTGTGCTCGACTACACCGAAGACCCGATCGTATCCAAAGATATCGTTGGTGATTCGCATAGTTGTATTTTTGATTCCCAGCTCACTTCTGTGATTGGATCAATGGTCAAAGTAGTTGGCTGGTATGACAACGAGATTGGCTACTCGAATAGATTAATTGACCTGATAAGAAAGTGGACGGCTTGATGTTAGATTGCTTTCTCAAGGGTTAGTTTATCCCCGTTGAAATGGCCATAAGTGAAGTGCTTGATCCAATCTCCTGTATTGATGTATCTGCTCCCCGATCCAAGTTCTATATCCAGAGGTAAATGACGATGTCCAAAGACAAAATAATCGTAGTACTCCTTTTCTAGAATTTCTTTCGAATAGATTACGAGCCACTCTTCATCATTACCTAGGAAGACTTCGTCTTGCTCACTGCTTGAAATTCGGCTTCTACGAGACCAGAAATTGGCAATGCCAATACCTAGGTTTGGATGGATCCGTGCGAAAAGCCATTGACATAATTTGCTGGCAAAGACCTTTTTGATAATCTTGTAGCCATAGTCACCTGGCCCCAGGCCATCACCGTGGCCTATGTAGAATTTTTTACCGTCCCATTCTCGGCTTATGGGTTCGCGATGTAAAACGACACCAGTTTCCTTGGGGAGGTAGTCGAAGATCCACATGTCATGATTCCCTGTGAAGATATGAACGGGAATTCCACGGTCGCACAATTCGGACAACTTCCCCAATAGGCGTGTATAGCCTTTAGGGATCGCGTGCTTGTATTCAAACCAGAAATCAAAGACATCGCCAAGTAAATAGATTTCAGTGGCGTCTTCGGCTACCTTATCAAGCCATTTGACCATCATTTTCTCACGCACCAAAGAATCGGCAGCGTTTGGAGCTCCTAAATGAAGATCAGAGGCGAAGTATATGTTGGTAGCTGATTTCACTAGTGGCGATCGAGTCAATCGACCAATTACCTAGTAGGTGATTAGTAACCGAAAATTGTGTGCAATTGCTCTTCTAACATTGACCCGCGGAGGTGTGTTTCAAGAATCACACCTTCTCGATCAAGCAATAATGTATGAGGAATAGAATGGATGCCATAAAGCGAGGCCGCAGAGCTTTGCCATCCTTTCAAGTCCGAAATATGACTGTCCCATAATAGTCCGTCTTGTTCAATAGCTTGTTTCCATCTGGCAACATCTCTATCCAAAGAGACAGAGAATACTTCAAAGCCATCTTTTTTGTACTTGTTATAGGCCGTTACAACGTTAGGATTCTCCCTTCTGCATGGTCCGCACCAAGAAGCCCAAAAATCAACCAATACAACTTTGCCTTTTAAATCAGACAACTTTCTCTCGTTTCCTTCTGGATCATTCATGACCAAATCAGGAGCAACACTGCCCGCCATGAATTTCGCATTCTTCTGCTGTTGCTGCTGTGGTGGCGCTCCTTTCGATTTCAGGTCATTTTGTTTCTTGACCGAAGCTACTTGCTGGCTCACCATCTTATACTGGAATGAATGACCAAAATTCTCTTTGGTCTTCTCAAGAACTTCCTCGTAAATCGGTAAGTCAGATTTATAACTCAATTCTGACAACGCCGCAAAAGTGGCAGGAGAGCTCTCATTCTCCTCAATGAACGAAAGGCAGTAATTGTATTTCTCCTTCTTCAGATTCACGGTCTCTTCTCTAAACTGGCTGATTTCTGCAAGAGACAAGCCCTTTACTCGCATTTTTTCATTCAGCTCTGTCTCACTCTTCTTTGAAATAATCACATAGTCGTTGAATTCTTGCAATAGACCAGTGTTTCGAGAGCCTGCAACAGTATAGCCTGTGGTCAAATCTCCAGCTGTAGCTGTAATCGATACATTTTCAGTGCTATCGGTAAGGAGGACTAAAAAGTCATTCTCGCTCAGCGAAACCTTGTAGAAGTTCATGTCCAAGTTAGGTCTTGGGCTCAGTTCAAAGTGTCCGTTTTCGGCCACGACAACCGAATCGGTAATCACGATCTTCTGATTCACAAAGCGCTCAAGATATAAGGTTCTACCTGCAGCACCTTCAATTGTTCCGGAGATTCCCGACTGCTGATTTTCACATCCTACTATAGATCCTAAAAGAACTACAGCCAATCCAGCATATATTCTATTCGCAATACTCATCGTCTTTTTCAATTACTGTTGAATCAATATGCGCTCAGTAACAACTCTTCCGGCATTTTGATATTGGATAAAATAGAGACCAGTAGAAAGGTTCGAAGGAAGATTTACTTCTGTCGATCCATTTTTGATTTGGCCACTATGCACTTCATTGCCCATCGTGTTCAAGAGCGCAAAAGTAGTGCTTCCGTGAGAATTAGGAATAGTTTGAATCTGAATGCTCGATCCCGCTTCAGCTGGATTGGGATAAATACCCTTGTTTCCGGACTGAAGTTCTTCAATACTATTGGGTGTTTCTAGTCCAAGAACGAATAGTCCCTCCTGCATATCTGAAACAAGGATTTTTCCACTTGAAAGAAGAGGATACACACCCCAGGCTCCTTTGTAGCTGGTCCCATGTGCAATTTCCGAAGTATCATAGAAGGCAATTGTTTCAGGATTCTCAGGATCCGAAATGTCGAATGCATAGTATCCATCATAATAATAGGAAACGTGCAAGATGTCACCTTCGAAAATGAGGTTGTGAGCAATCGAATTCTCGTTAATGCCAGATCCAAACAACGAAACTTCAGTAATATCCGTAGGATCACTTACGTCAAGTAACTTGATCCGCATTCCATGAGTCTCATCGGCCAAAGCGTAATATTGTCCGCTCTCATGAAGCCATCCAGAATGATTGTATCCTGATTCCGAATAGTCGGTCAAACTTCCTAGAACTTGTACGTTCGTCAAATCGCTGAAGTCTACAATGAAAAGACCACTCCCATTGTTGCAATAAGCGATACCGTCCTTCACATAAATGTCGTGAAGGTATCCTACCGTTTGCCATTCTGGAATATCATCATTGCAATCCAAAACCTCAACTGGAGCCTCAGGATTTTCCAAACTTACGAGGCGCAATTGATCTTCTCCTCCACATACATACATCATGGCATTGCTTTCATCAATGAAAATATTGTGAGAGCGAATCAAGATTTCTGATGAATCGTAAACCATTGTCGCAGTTTCAGGCAAGCCATTCATGTCGATGACCTGCAATGAACTCGAGCCCTCATCGCATACCACATAAAGGTACCCTGAGTAATCATGGAAATCACGATGAATAATATTCGGGCCAGTTACTTCGCCTTCGAAAAAATGAATTTCCTCAGCGTTACCAATTTCTGTAATATCAAAAATATGTGTGCCCATGGTTGATCCAATGATAGCATATTCTCTCCCTTCGGCTGAATATCCCCATATTTCATTGTATGTGTTGTCAAATATGGCAGATCCTGGAAGTTCATCATCCTGCCATTGATACAAAAGACTGCAATTCAAACTTTCTTGTGCCGAGGTAGATAAGACGAAAAGAGCAATCAATAGAGTAAAATATATTTTCATATGTTCTGTATGTATTGGTCTATCAAACCAGTTATATCAATGTCTCCAAGAGGAAATTCAATTTCAATTGGAATGTATGCCGTAGGTATGTTTCTTAACTCGTTCTGAAAAGCACGAAGTCTGGTCGCGTCCTTTTCTGTTGTTACTATTCCTACGGGTTCACCAAAACTACCAATAGAATTCAGTATTCTGGCTATATCGCTTGCCTTAAATGCATGGTGATCTTGGAATTTAAAATGCTTTAACACTTCGAATTTGTCCTTGCAATGTTGTTCAAACGGCTTAGGGTCTGCTATGCCAGAAACTAAAATGATCTTTGATCTTGGTTCGATTCCCTTACCAAAGAGGGGGCGAGAACTACCATAACTTATGCTCGTGAAGGCCAGTTTTTGCTGGGGTGAAAGCGAAAGTTTTTCTCTCCATTTTACTGCTTCATCCTGTTCCAGCTCCTTTGGACATTTGGTTACCACGATGATGTCTGCCCGGTGATATGCCCCTTTCCAGTCCCTGAGGTTCCCCGAGGGCAAATACCAGTCATCGACAAAGGGGTTACCCCATGTTGTAAGCAGAATGCTTAGGCCTGGCTTGAATTTTCTATGTTGGAATGCATCGTCAAGAATCAACGTGTTTATTTCCGGGTTCAACTTGAGAATGCCTTCGGCTCCAATGATTCGATCTTCACATACATAAACGGGGCTTTGAGGAAAACGCTGTTTGATGAGAAGTGGTTCGTCTCCGCATTGCATAGCATTTGCGCTTGCGTTCACCTCCATAAAACCTTGAGTTTCTCTGCCATACCCGCGAGAAAGGACTGCCAGTTGACCTCTTTCTGAATATCGACTAAGCAACCACAGGACAAAAGGAGTTTTTCCTGTGCCCCCAGCCGATAAATTGCCCACTACGATAGACTTGCAATCAACTTGAACCGACTTAAGAACACCTTTGTCAAAAAGGAGATTGCGCAATCGAACCACGAAAGCGTAGATTATTGAAACAGGGAACAAAAGGAGTCTAATGACTTGCATTACTTTTACGGGACCAAAAAGAACGGGTAAACTTACAAAATGAAGATTAAAGAAGTTATTAGTTATTTGGATTCAATTGCTCCACCGCAACTTCAAGAGAGTTATGATAACTCTGGATTGATCGTTGGAGACTCGGATAAAGAGATTACCGGTGTGCTCATTTCCCTTGACTGTTTAGAGGCGGTTGTTGATGAAGCAATCGCTTTGGGATACAACCTGGTGGTTGCGCATCACCCAATTGTTTTCGGCGGATTGAAAAGATTTACAGGGAAGAATTACATTGAGAGAACGGTGATCAAAGCGATCAAGAATGACATTGCGCTTTATGCCATTCATACAAATCTTGACAATATGAGTGATGGTGTGAATCACGAAATTGGTAAAAGATTGGGAATGAAATCGATGTCAATCCTGCGTCCCATGAGCGGAATATTGGAGAAGTTGGCTGTTTTTATTCCTGAGACGCATGCTGAAAAATTGCGATTATCTCTTTTCGATGCTGGTGCAGGTGCTATCGGGAACTACAGTCAGTGTAGTTTTAACTCAAGCGGAACAGGCACGTTTACACCTAACGAGGTTGCCAATCCGGTGATAGGAGAACGAGGAAAACACGAGAATGTCAAAGAAGTGAAAGTTGAGGTTGTTTTTCCTCAATGGAAGAGGGGTAAAGTGCTTTCTGCGATGAACGCAAATCATCCATATGAGGTCGTTGCGCATGATATTTTGGTCTTGGCAAATCAAAATGAAGAGTTTGGAGCAGGAATGTTAGGCGAACTTGAAAAAGAAATGGCCATAGAAGATTTTGCCGCATTGGTTAAGGAAAATATGCAGCTAGAATTAATTAAATCTACAAAGTTTGTGAAGTCTTCAGTTCGGAGAGTTGCGTGGTGCGGGGGTTCGGGTAGTTTTTTGCTTGAGGACGCTATCCGCGCTAAGGCTGATGTTTTCATCTCGGCCGACTTCAAATATCACCAGTATTTTGACGCAGATGAGCATATATTGATCTTCGATATAGGCCATTATGAAAGCGAACAATTTACAAGTGACCTTTTGAGTGTCAGGCTGAAGGAAAAATTTGCTAATTTCGCCGTTCGTTTATCCGAAATCAAGACCAATCCAATAAAATTCATTTGAGATGAGTAAAGTTGCGAAATCCCCAGAACAGAAGCTAAGGGCCCTATTCGATCTTCAAGTTATCGATTCTATGATCGATAAAATCCGTATTGTACGTGGTGAATTGCCTCTAGAGGTTCAGGATCTCGAAGATGAGGTTGAAGGACTTGATACGCGCATTGCCAACTATCAGTCTGAGATGGATAAGGTCGAAGAAGACATCAATGGAAAGAAGAATACTATCCAAGAGGCTCTTTCGTTGATCAAGAAGTACGAAGAGAAGCAGTCCAACGTAAGAAATAACAGAGAGTATGACTCTTTGAACAAAGAGCTTGAGTTCCAAGGTTTGGAAATTCAACTGTGCGAGAAGAAAATTCGTGAGTTTGAATACCAGAAGGAGCAAAAGCAAGTGGTCATGGATAAGAGCGTTGAGCGCGTGACTGAGCGAAGAGCTGACTTGGACTCTAAGAAATCCGAGCTTTCGGAGATTGTAGAAGAAACTAAGCGTGAGGAAGAAATTCTTCTCAAGATGTCAGATAGCTATGGCACTGAGATCGATGATCGTTTGTTGACTGCATACAAAAGAATTCGTGGTGCTGCTAAGAATGGAATGGCTGTTGTTCCAATCGACCGTGAGGCCTCAGCAGGTTCATTTATCAAGATTCCACCACAAAAGCAATTGGATGTCGCTGCTCGCAAGAAGATCATTGTTGATGAGCACAGTGGAAGAATTCTAGTTGACCAAGCCTTGGCCGTTGAAGAAAGAGAGAAAATTGAGTCTCTTATCAAGAAAGAGCTTAAATCATAATTGAAACAATTAGTTTCTAAACGAAAAAGGGTCATCTGCATAGATGACCCTTTTTGGTGCACTAAATTTTGTTAGAATCTAAATCCACAAGACAATAAAACTTGTCCGGTTGTGGTGTCAATTTTTGATCCGCTTGTGTTCTCTGGATTAAAAATGAAGTAATCCGCGGTCTCTGTTTTATGCGTGTAGCTTACATCGGCGTAAAAATATTTGCCTCTATATCCCACTCCACCAGCATAGGTGATAATATTTCCGTTAGAAGTGGTTACGCCTTCGGCAAATGGAGATTGCTGATAGCCTATGCCAGCTCTTATTCTGAACGGCTTTGTTATTCGAATTTCGCTTCCCACTCTTACATTGTGTGTAGGGCGGTAAATCGTCGCTACTGTGAGATTTTCAACTGAATAGTCATAGTTGCTAAGCACATTCCTCGTATTACCGAGTTCGCCAGTGCTGTAATCCAGATATTCATAGTCGGCATTGATTACACCTGCTTTACCCATTACAAAAGACATGCTTCCCGTGAGCCGCATAGGTGTGCGTACTTTATAATAGTTGGCAATGATGTCCGTAGATTCTCGGTATGGAGATTCTCCTTTGAACACTGCAGTCATCTCCCTTGAGAACGACTCTGTCAGAGAGAACCATGTTGGAGTTTGTCCCGAAACGCCAATTCTTAGCCAATCGGTCGCTCGAAAAATCACTCCACCTTTTAAATTAAAACCTCTACCGTTAACAGTGTATTCTTCGGCGAAAATGAAATGATCTAATTCTTGTTGGTCGTCGATTGTCGTTTCACGGTAAGTTGATTTTTCCTGGTAGTTGATGCGTGGAAAAGCTAAGGATGCTCCGAAATAAAGACGGTTGCGATAATTGGCGCCACCAGAGACGACTGTTTCGGCAAGAGATCCTGAACGTTCAATGACTTGTTCTTGGTCCACTCCACCTCCGGTTATTACATGGTTGTAGTTGCCATTGTCAAGTGTATCTGCTGGATTGATTAAGAACGTTTCCCATGCCAGAGCCGCATCATATGGAAAAGCTTGATTGATTTCGTCCCAAGCACTGCCGCTGACTTGGTTGACAAACTGGTTGAGTAGTGTTTGATCACCCAAACTTCCTTTTATTGTAATTTCCTCCTTGAAACTAGCCAATCGATTGAAACCGACGCCAAAATTGACCCTTTCCCAATCAGGATGGTTAATTGGGTTGCTACTCACATATCCGATGCTATGTATACCGGCATCAAGCGCGAGGTTCCTATTCTGCTGATCTTGGTAGGTTGCTGTAGCATTCATCCCCGAAACACCCAAGGATATTCCGAAATCACTTCTGCGGTAAAGGCCAATTCCAGCTGGATTGATACTCATGGAGGATAGATCGGCCCCCAGAGCGCCAAACGAGCCAGCCATTCCAGCTGATCGTCCGCTAATGCCATGCCAATCGAGCATGGAGTAGCGCAGCACGTCTACTTCATTTTGAGCGACGAGAGAAAAACTCAGGCATAGTAGCCCAAGGAAAATGAAAGATTTGATTTTCATGATCATTTTTTTTTGGACTTTATTTATTAATTTCTTCCCCCGCGGGATGATGATGAGCGAGAAGGTTTATTGTCGTTCGAACGACTTCCACTTGAGCTTTTTGACGAGCCTGAATTGCGCGATCCAGAAGAATTGGACCCGTTCGACCTGCTGTTGGAATTCCATTTATTGTTGTTGTTCGACGAATTATTTCGTTGAGGTTGAGTATTTGAATTTCCTTGGTTTCGTGTGCCAGAATTACCTGAGTCATAACGAGGATTTGCCCTGTTGTTGTCGTAACGCGGCTGGTTGCCGCTGTTGTTTGGACGCGGTTGAGTGCGTCCATTGTCATACCTCGTGTTATTTCTTGGGGCAGGCTGGCGTGTGTCTCGCTCTCTAAAACTTGGAGAGTTAGACTGTGTTCTGCCGGCAGGCTGTGTTCTTCCGTTTGGCTGTTCTCTCTGCATTTGATTAGCAGGCCTTTGGCTTTCTGCTGGCTTCCAGTTATAATCGTCGCTCTGAGGAGAAGAAGAGTTAGTCTCTTTTCTGCCAGTGTTATCTCTGCTAGCAATTAGCTCATTTGATTGCGAAACAAAAGTTGCTGGGCGAGTAGGTTGCTTTTGTCTTTCATTTGTAACAGGCTTATCGTTTTGAGCCAACTCTGCTTGAGGCCGGGTTGATGGGTTGGGCTTGTTTTCTGAAGATTGTCGGTCACGAACACCATTTACGAGCAGGTCTCCTGAGTAGTTTGAGTTTACCAATGAACCTGTTGCGAAGGGTGTCCTATGTCCCACGCTTGCATAACCACCGTTATAAACGTCTCCATAGAAACCTCCGTTGCTATTGCCGAAGCCACCACCGTAGCCATAGCCATTGTAACCGTATGGGTTATTCCAGTTATTTCCACAGTAAGGGTTATAACCCCATGGGCTATTGAATGGACTGTATCCATAATTGTAAGCATATGCGCCGCCAAACGGGTAGTAATTGCTGTAGCCCATAGACCAGCCAAAGTTGCTGCTATACCCAAAGTTCCAGCCTGTGTTTGGATAGCACGTAGCGCTATAATAAGGACGGTAATAAGGATTGAAGTTTTGAGAATAGTAAGGGCTATAATGTGGATTGAAAAAAGGATCGTAACCTGAATAGTTGGTATTGTAGTTATTGGCTACATAGCTGCCTCCACCATCATTGTAATAGTCATCTTCGTATTTATCCTGATATTCGTATTGTTCGGAATAGTATTCATCCTCCACTTCTTGATCAACCTCAGCCACATTGAGATTGTATTCTTCTGGATCATCTGATGAATAATAAATATCATCATCTTCGAAGTTGTCGTTGTAGGAGTACTTTCCGATATTGCAGGAAGCTAGCAGAGTAATGGAGCAGACAATTAGGAATATAGAACGTAGTTTCATGACCATTGGGTTTGTTGAACACTTAATAGACAATCGTCAAAGCAGATGGTTTATTCAAAAGTACGCTTTTGAATTCTTACTTTTACGGCATAAATAAAATAGCAAGAATCGTTCCACGTTTATGGCCGCCAAACTAACCTCAAGACAAGAAGACTACTCCAAATGGTACAACGAACTCGTTGTGCAGGCTGATTTAGCTCAACATTCGGATGTGAAAGGATGCATGATAATCAAACCATATGGCTACGCCATTTGGGAGAAGATGAAGGATCAATTGGACAAGAGGTTCAAGGAAACCGGTCATCAAAATGCCTATTTCCCAATTTTCATTCCAAAATCTTACATGAGTAAGGAGGCAGCACACGTTGAGGGTTTTGCCAAGGAGTGCGCTGTAGTGACGCATTATAGACTCAAAACTGCTGAAGACGGCAGTGTCGTGGTTGATCCTGACGCGAAGCTTGAGGAAGAGTTGATCATTCGACCAACGTCTGAGACAATCATCTGGAATACTTATAGAGGTTGGATACAATCATACAGAGATCTTCCGATACTCATTAACCAATGGGCGAATGTTGTTCGTTGGGAAATGCGAACCCGCTTGTTTTTGCGAACAGCTGAGTTTTTATGGCAAGAGGGACATACTGCCCATGCTACAAAAGCTGAGGCGCTTGTTGAAACGAGAAAGATGCTTGATATCTATGCAGAGTTTGCTGAGGAGTTCATGGCTATGCCTGTAATAAAAGGAAGCAAGTCTGCCAACGAGCGTTTCGCAGGAGCTGATGATACTTTGTGTATTGAAGCATTGATGCAAGATGGTAAGGCTCTTCAGGCTGGTACATCACACTTTCTTGGGCAGAATTTTGCGAAGGCATTTGATGTGAAATTCACAGGAAAAGATGGCTCGATTGATCATGTTTGGGCATCATCATGGGGAGTTTCTACCAGATTGATGGGAGCTTTGATTATGACACATAGTGACGATCAGGGGCTGAAATTGCCTCCGTCTCTTGCGCCTATTCATGTTGCAATCGTTCCGATCTACAAAGGTGAAGAGCAACTGGCTGCGATAAAAGAAAAAATGGATCCATTGGTCGCTGAATTGCGAGCCGCCGGTCTTACTGTGAAGTTTGACGAAGACGATACGAAGAAACCAGGATGGAAGTTTGCCGAATATGAACTAAAGGGGGTTCCGGTTCGCCTTGCTGTTGGAAACAGAGATTTGGCCAATAATCAAATTGAGATTGCACGAAGAGATACGGGGGAGAAACGTTCTATTTCAATGGATGGCGCTTGTGTCGAGATTCAATCGGTTTTAGATCAAATTCAGGAGAACTTATACTCAAGTGCGCTTCAATTTAGAAAAGAAAGCAGCCGCGATGTTGATACTTACGATCAATTCAAAGAAGAAATAGAGAAGGGAGGATTCATATATGCTCACTGGGATGGCACTCCGGAGACTGAGGATCAAATTAAAAATGAGACCAAGGCTACCATCCGTTGTATTCCTTTGGAAGGGGAGGTTGAGGCTGGAGTTTGCATGGTTACTGGAAAACCGTCAAAGCAAAGAGTAATCTTCGCAAGAGCCTATTAAAATACAAAGATATGGGAGAAGCAAGGAAGTTGATTCATCAATTAATAGAGGAGAAGTCTTGTCTAAAGCAAGATGTATTTGCCCTTACCAAGGAAAAATTTGGTGAGATGCGAGATGTGCTCGAAGAGACTATTGGTGAGCTTAAGTCGGCCTACGCAGAAAAGGATGATCGGATCGAGTTTTATTACAAGAAGAAGGGTGCTTACGAAGCGGAGGTCCAGATTGCTGGAGATATCTTGATTTTTCACATGCATACCAACGTCTTCCAATTTGATAAATCCCACAGTTTGTGGCGTACTTCTTATCTGAAAGATAACGAGAGCAATGGATTTGTAGGTGTGATTAATATTTACAATTTTCTCGCAGATTCCTTCCGATTTAATCGAGGTGGAGACTACGGTTATCTCATTGCACGTGTATTTGTGAACCGTGAAGGGCATTTTCTTGTCCAAGGTAAGCGGCAGCTCGGATTTCTTTACAATGATTTTATTGGATCGGAACTAACGCGGGAGAAAATGGTCAACATAGTCGAATCGACTTTGTTGTACACTTTGGACTTTGATATGTTTGCCCCACCATACCAGCATATGCAGGAGGTTACGGTAGGGGCGATTCAGGCTTTGAGCGATAATTTAAACGTGCAAACGGGTAAGCGTTTGGGGTTTAAATTTTCAAATATTGAGGGTCCTCCAGAGTTCTGAATTCAACTAATTTGAAAATAGTCGGATATTTTTCACTCAGAGTATTGCTTAAAGAAAAAAAGCTTTTATCTTTGCACTCCGAAAATAAGATGGCCCGTTCGTCTAGGGGTTAGGACGCCAGGTTTTCATCCTGGTAACAGGGGTTCGATTCCCCTACGGGCTACAAGACGGATTAAGCCGATGCAAATGCATCGGCTTTTTTTATGTCCAAATGTCCCACAAAGCACAAACTAAGCCTGAAAGTCGATCAATTAGGAGTTTTCATCGATCGACGAAGAGCGTTAAAAGAAATGAGCCTTAATTCGTTGGTTTTCAGAAATAAAGCTTACCTTTTTGGTCGAAATCACACCATCGAAGTTCTTTTCATAGGACGAGGTATGATTTAGTTAATTCCATCTAGAAACCTCTAAAAAAAAGTAGCTTATGGTGAACGTACAGCTTAAAATGATTGATGAGGGTCTCGCACCTAATTCGGATGAAATCGCACAATACATTGCTTCCAACCTGAAGGAAGACAATATTCTCATTGATGATGAGGCCGATCTTACCTTAAAGATCAAATTTACGGTCGACAATGATCAGGAACTGGTTCTTGTTCAGCTGCGAGAAACTGATTCAAAAGTAAAACTGGGGGAGAAAGTATTGCATTACCTCCCGGCAAGCGCACTTTCTGATATTGCAAGCGAGTGTCATGCTCTAGTGGCCAACGCTATAGGACTTACGGCTGACGTCTAGCCCTCTGCTTAAAAACATCTTAGTAAGCCCGTAGGAAGAGCCCTACGGGTTTTCTTGTGCTTTAAAACCGGCTTATGGATTTGCCGAAGGCTTGAATGATTTTACCTAGAAGCCAACGCAAGCATCAAATAATCCAAGCTGAGTGGAACCAAATCAACATTTTCACGTTAGAATCTATTGTAGTCGAGTTACTATCTCGAGAGTGAAATGGCTAACTTGCCTTTGCTCAGTACTTTGCTGCATTCAACCGCATACTGAAAAACAAATGCTTAGATACAATGAGTGAAATGCAAACCTCCGCATTCCAGTTGTACAGGAGCGCAGACAAGCACCAATTGTCTCTTTCATATAGAGGGCCATTTGTGGATGAGCTAACTGCGCGAATTGTTGATATTAGCGAAAACACTATCGCTGATAATATGGGGCTTCCTAAAATTAATAGGAAGGTCTCATTTTTATTGGTTGAATGTTTCCAGAATATTATTCGACACGGAGAAACTGAAAATGGCCGCGAGCAAGCGGATGCAGGGATGTTCAACTTTAAAAATGTTGGAGGTTCCTACATTATCAATTCCATCAATTTTGTACGAAACGAATATGTACCCCAGCTTAGAGAAATGGTTGAAAAGATCAATTCTCTCAACCGGGAGGAATTGAAGGAACTATTTAAGAAACAGTTGGTGGATAGTGAGTTTACGGATAAGGGGGGTGCCGGACTTGGATTGATTGAAATGGCGCGAAAATCTGGGCAGAAGATCGTCTATGCATTCGAAGACATTGGTAACGGGCTGTCCCATTTCCATCAACAAGTAACTTTCCTAGATGGAAGTGATATTGGTTTCGAACCAGAAAGCTATCTGGAAGAGACCAAAGACATGTATGCGATGATGGAGAGTCAGAAAATTCTGCTACAATATAAAGGCGATTTCTCACAAAAATCTATTCTACCTATTCTGAATATTGTAGAAGAAAATTTAGTTGGTACTGCTCAACAGCGTTCGTTAGCGAAAAGAGTTGGTCATGTGCTAGTAGAAATACTTCAAAACATTTCTAAGCACGCTGAAGAAAGTCAGGGTATAAGGGATGGGATATTCTTGATAGGGGAGGATGATTCAAGCATCTTTGTACAAGCAGGAAATGTTGTAAACGACATTGAGGTGAGTGATTTTAAATCTTGGCTCGAAGAATTGTCGGAGATGAGTGACGAAGAATTGCGTGAAATGCATCTAACAAGAATGAAAGAAAGTGTGACATTGGAAGATAAGACCAAGTCGGGTCTAGGACTCATTGAGATTGCACGTGCAATAGCTGGGCCTTGGCATTTTCAATTTGATAATATTGATGGTGTTCAATCATTCTTTTCATTATCTGTAAATGTCTAGCCACATGGATTTGAATTCACTGTATATCGCACAGACCGAAGAGACTCCCGAGGTTAGTTTCAATCTAGAGGATAGCGAGTTCTCAATCGTTGGTCGATCATTGCCTGAAAATGCATTTAGCTTCTACAAGCCAATCATTGAATGGATTAGAAATTATAGTGAACTTGCCGTTAACCCAGGGAGTATGACCATACGCCTCGATTACTTCAATTCAAGTTCTGGGAGATATATCATGGAGATGCTCGTAGAATTAGAGAACTTCAAAAAAGAATCTTCTAAATTATCCATTATCTGGATCTCCGATGCGGATGACGAGTTGATGATAGAGAAGGGAGAAGAGTTTCAGTCCCTCATCGACTTGCCATTTCTACTTAAATCAGTTTAATTTTTCTCGCTCACTTTTGAGTAAGTGAACCTTTATATTCAATTGGCCGCAGGCTGAAATTGATTCCTGAACCGCATCTGTCGTTTCTAGCCTAGTTTATGGGCCTGTCTTTCACTTATTTAGGTTTGACTTTGTTGATTGAATCTCGGGAGGGTGACAGGTATGTGTAAGCAAGGAAATAACATTTGCGCTTGTCGCTAAAAAGCATGATAATACTAATACTCTTTCAAAGAATAGGCTGGAAATCTCTCATGAAAGAGTTTGTAAATCAATAAAGGTGATATAAATTATAGACGTGCACCGATGATTAGAACATCGTCGATTTGAGGATTTTCTCCTCGCCAAGTCTGGAAAAAGGTTTCGAGTTTGGTCTTAGCATGTTCGATGTTTTGCTCGTAAGTTTCAAGGATAAGATTCTTGAAAAGGGACTTGTTAAGCTTTTTATTCTCGGCTCCGCCAAATTGATCAACAAAGCCATCAGTGAACATAAAAAGCATGTTTCCAGCCTCGAATTGGATTTTTTTGGTTGAAAAATGGAAGGCTCCATTGAGTTTCTTGCTGAGAATAGTACCGCCCAGGCTTAGGCTGTCGGCTTTGATTTCGTGGACTTTACCTTCTTTGACAATGAAAATTGGATTCTGTGCACCGGCAAACTCGATAGAGTTTTTAGACCGATCTATTACGCACAAGCTCATATCCATGCCGTCTTGAGAATTGTCTAAACCTGTCTCTTGGTTTAGGGAGTAAACGATTTCTTTGTGAACCTCAGCCAATACCTGAGATGGTTCATGAATGCCTTTTTCGTTGACGACCTTGTTCAATTTATTGTTGGCAATAAGAGACATGAAGGCTCCCGGAACGCCGTGTCCAGTGCAATCAACGGTGGCGATAAGTAATTTTTCTCCAATTTGTTCGAACCAATAGAAGTCCCCACTAACGATGTCTTTCGGGCGGAAATAAATGAAAGATTCAGGCAAATGCGTTCGTATACGTTCTTCGGGAATAAGTATTGAATTCTGAATCTTCTTGGCGTAATTGATGGAAGCCAAGATTTTTTGTCGTTGCAGAAGTATCTGGCTGTTTTGGTTGTTGAGAATACGGTTGGTTCTTCGCTTACGGATAATGCTGAAGAGCATCATGCCGATTACGAAAAGAACACATAGTCCTGTTATCAAGAGAACGCGATCTCTAGCTTTTTTGTTCGCCTCTCCTGCAGCCATTTGAGCTGTAATTTCTGCCAACTCTCTGTCTCGTTTCTCTGTTTCATACTTGGCATTGAGCTCGCTTACCCGGTTGAAGTTGTTCAAACTGTCCAATTCAGATCTGAGATTGAGGTATTGTTCTTTTGAGTCAAGAGCAAGCTCGTAATTCAATTGGGAGGAATAGATCTGCGACTTGAGATCGTATACATCTAAAAGGGATTCGTTGAATTCATTGGCGAGGCTAATGTCTTCGACTTCTTTCAGGTGGCCTAGTGCATTTTCGAAATTGGACTCGAGCATATCAACTTCCGCCAATCCTGCGAGGCATGAAGTCAGTTGATGGAAATCTTCTTCGGCCAAGCTTTCTTTCCGACCAATTTCGAACCACTTCCTTGCCGAATCGGCTTGCTCTTCGTTTAGGAAAAGTTCTCCTTTGATAGGAGCTGGGCTGATGTATTGCTCATGCAGATTTTGGAATTCCTCCAGCACCAGCACGTAGTGTTTTGAGCTGTCGTATTTCTGTACTTCAAGGAAGTCGGTAGCTATGTTGAACAGGTTCAAAGCTGCTCCGTTGTAGTCTTCCAGTTCGAGACTAATGTTATAAGATTCTCGATAATGTTTGATTGATTCATCGTAATTATCCATGTATCCGTAAATGACACCAATGTTATTTACGATGCTAGCAATGCCTCTTTTGTTGTCGATAAGGCGATACCAATGAAGCGATTGCTGGAAATTTTCTAAACCTGTGAGGTATTTTCCCTGCATTGTTCCTGCGATACCAAAGACATTGTAGCATTCAGCGATATTCGCAGTATCCTTGATTTGTTTTGCGCGGACGAAAGATTTTTTGGCATAAACCAGGGCGCTGTCGGGATTATTGAATAGAAATTCACCGCATAAATCCATATGTGTATTGATGAACGTAGAGTCGGCCGTGCAGTCCTTTAAGTTTGTAGTCAAGCTGTCAACGGCATGCTGATTCTGCGAAATGCCCACATTAGCGAAACTAATTAAGACAAATAAAATCGATATGGAAGGTGTTTTTATCAATGTATATGGGGTGTTACCTCATGCTTGTACGCTATCTTTGCAAAAAGGTTTTAGCGAATTTGTGAAAGAATTTGGAAGTCTTTTGAATTAATGCGTATATTTGCACCCCTCTAAAATAAGAAGAGATTAGTTATGGCAAATCATCAATCAGCCAAGAAGCGCGTAAGACAGGACGAAAAGAAACGCGTCCACAATAAGTATTACCACAAGACAGCAAGAAATGCCGTCCGTGCGCTGCGTGATACAACAGTAAAGACTGAAGGCGAAGGCATGCTTTCTCGTGTATGTTCTCTATTGGACCGTTTGGCCAAAAGAAACGTCATTCACAAGAAAAAAGCTGCGAATATAAAGTCAAGCGTAACAATTCATGTGAACAACCTATAAAAGGGTAACTTCATCTTACAATAATATTAAGACCCTATTTTGGGTCTTTTTTTATGCGGTAAAAGATGAAGGATTTGATGAGTTCCCCCGGAGGGTTGAAGAGTTGGGCCAGTGAGGACAGGCCAAGAGAGAAAATGATGTCTTTAGGGAAGTCAGTACTTACAGATGCTGAGTTGCTGGCGATTCTCATAGGGTCGGGGACAATTGAAGAGAGTGCTGTAGACCTTGCCCGCAAGGTCTTAGCTGCATCGAACAATAACCTCGGCGAGCTCAGTCGGAAAAGTGTTCATGATCTGATGCAGCATAAAGGAATTGGAGAAGCAAGAGCTATTTCCATCCTAGCCGCTATGGAGCTCGCAAAGAGACGACAGCAGAGTGAACCCATTCAAAAGAAAAAGATTACTAGTTCGCGAGATGCTTACGATTTGCTGTATACCAAGCTTGCAGACCTGTCGCATGAGGAATTCTGGGTTTTACTTTTGTCAAGATCTAACAAAGTGATCGAGCTCAAAATGATTTCGAAAGGGGGAATAACGGGGACAGTTGTGGATGTTCGGCTTATCTTTGCTCAAGCGCTGGCACAAAAAGCTTGCGGAATGATCTTATCACACAATCATCCATCGGGAAATTTGAAGCCTAGCGAAAGCGATATTCGACTTACGAAGAAGATGTCTGAAGCGGGTAAAATTTTGGATATCCCTGTGCTCGATCATATTATTGCAACAGATAATGCTTATTTCAGCTTTGCTGATGAATCCATGTTATAGAGAATGAAGAAGATACTTACAGTTATCGGGGCAAGGCCGCAAATCATCAAATCTGCAGCTGTAAGCCGAGCAATTTCAACGAAATTCCCTCTAGAACTTTCTGAAGTGATTCTCCACACTGGTCAACATTACGACAAAAACATGTCGCAAGTGTTTTTTGAAGAAATGTCAATTCCAAAGCCAAATGTCAACTTACAAGTTGGTTCAGGCTCGCATGGGAGTCAGACGGCTATGATGATTGAAGGGATCGAAGTTGCTCTGAACGAATATAAGCCCGATGCTTTGTTGGTGTATGGCGATACCAATTCTACCTTGGCTGGTGCCCTTGCAGCGGCAAAGATCCATATTCCAGTTGTTCATGTGGAATCTGGTCTGAGGTCATTCAACAAAAGTATGCCTGAAGAAATCAACCGAATAACATGTGATCATTGCTCGACCTTGCTCTTCACACCTACAAATCAAGGCGTTGTTAATTTGCAGGCCGAAGGTTTTAAAATGGATGCTGAGGGACCCTATACAATAGATAATCCTGGAGCTTTTAGATGTGGTGATGTTATGTATGATAACAGTATGTATTTCGAAGCGGCAGCCAATGAGAAGAGTTCAATACTAAATGATTTGGGTGTAGCGGAAGGTGAATTTATCTTGGCTACTGTTCACCGAAACAACAATACAGATATACCAGAGAGGCTGAATGCGATTTTCAAGGCTCTATTGAGGATAGCAGATTCTGGAGATCAGAGGATTGTCCTTCCTTTGCATCCGCGGACAAGGAATTTATTGAATACCAACTTAGATCCTGACGTGAAAGAGGCTGTGGACAACTGTTCAGATTTTGTGCTTACTACCCCGGTTTCCTTTTTGGACATGGTTATGCTTGAAAGCAAATGTTCTATGGTTTTAACGGACTCAGGAGGCGTGCAGAAGGAGGCTTTTTTCTTCAAGAAGCCTTGTGTGATTCTGAGGAGTGAAACAGAGTGGGTTGAATTGGTTGAAAATGGAAATGCCATCATTGCTGATGCTGAAGAAGCAAGCATCGTAAAGGCTTACCATCAGCTTGTTGAGAAGCAGGATTATTCTTATCCAGCGTATTATGGAAAAGGAGATGCGGCTGAGTTTATTTGCCAAAAGATTCTGAACTGGCTATGAAAATTCTGATTTTCACAGATCTAGTTACCAATAGGCTGCATTATGCGTGCACTGTGATATTCAAGGCGATTTTGAAAGTCGATTTTGAGGTTACTAACGATAGCAGCCTTTATCAAGGATACAGTGGAGTGCGTATTAATTATACGGGAGAAGCTGATTTACCTGGAGTACGTATTGCTCCAGATGGGCTCCTTTTTGAGAAAGGCTTGCACGACATCACTCCTGATTCAGGAGTTTGGGATGAATTGCCGACACTCTTCCCGAGTAAATTAGATGCAAACTGTCCCTTTGATGTTTTTGCGGCTACTTTTTACTTAAGTTCAAGATACGAGGAGCACCTTCCTTTTATTGCCGATTCCAATGGCCGATTTGACGCGGAAAACTCGATAGCTTACAAATACGGATTTTTAAAACGACCGATCATTGATTTGTGGGCTTACAAATTGGCCAGACATATTTCCTCCCTTGAGGATGGGCTGACATTTCCTTCGCGTCAATATTCGTTCACAACGACTTTGGACGTGGACAGCGCGTATGCCTATCGGCACAAGGGTTTTATGCGAACCTTAGGAGGGATCGTTAAGGATGTGACCTCGGCGAACGTAAATAATCTAGCCCAAAGGGTTAAAACCATACTTGGTATTTTGCCGGATCCTTATGATACTTACGACCTACTCATGGACTGGCACAAGGAATTGAATGTTGATGCCATATTCTTTTTCTTGTTGGCCGATTATGGCATGAACGATAAAAACGTCCCTCATACAAGTGCGAAATACCAATCATTGATCAAGAGACTGGCGGATTACAATAAAGTAGGTATTCATCCCGGCTATATGAGCAACGAGGAATCCGACAAGCTGGATGTTGAAATATTACGCTTGTCACAAATCATTTTAAGAGAAGTGGAACGCAGTCGCCAACATTTTCTTATGCTGCGACTCCCAAGAACCTATCGCAAGCTCATTGCTAAGGGAGTGCGCGAGGATTACACAATGGGGTTTGCGTCTCACCCAGGCTTTCGATTGGGTACATGCACGCCGATACCGTTTTATGATATTGAATATGAGAGTGTCACCAAGTTGATGCTTTATCCATTTGCGGTTATGGATGCTACGCTCAACATGTATATGAAACTCAGTCCTGAAGAAGCTGTCAAGGTATGCGAGGAAATGGTTGCTGAAGTGAAAGCAGTAGATGGGAATATGATCACTCTATGGCACAATGAATCGGTGAGTGAGAAATGGCATTGGAAAGGATGGTCTAAGGTTTACCGCCGTATGCTAGAAATCGGAGCGGTAGGTGGAAATTAGAAGGATTAAGTGAGGCTATACTTGGGTATTCGCCCAATAGGTGTTAAGCTTGCCTCATCAAATTGAGAATTGGCTAACTTTAAGTCAAATGAGAGACCTATGATTCACGACCTCAGTAAAAAGAATTCGATCTTGAACACTTTTGTTCGAGAAATCCGAGACTCTGCGATTCAAAAGGATCGTATGCGGTTTCGAAGAAATTTGGAGCGAATAGGCGAGATAATTGCCTATGAAATGAGTCAGAAATTGGATTTCGAAAATGTAGAAATCGAAACGCCTTTAGCTTCAATGGAAATCCCACAGCTAAAAGACTCATTGGTTCTCGCAACCATCTTGAGAGCTGGTTTGCCTTTGCACCAAGGTCTACTTAATTATTTCGATACAGCTGATTCAGCTTTTGTTACTGCGTATCGAAAATATGATTCTGCAGACGAATTTAGTGTTGAGGTAGATTATATGACGGCACCAGATCTCACGAACAAAATTTTGATACTAGCGGATCCAATGATTGCATCGGGTGTTTCTCTTTACAAGAGCTATAAAGC
>JBLHIB010000013.1:0-44499 GCA_047615865.1 Gammaproteobacteria bacterium | reverse complement strand
CGGAACAAAAATTGCATACTTATATTTCGAGAAGAAAACATAAATTTGTCTTAACCTTTTTTAACCTGCAGAGTATAAAGAGAATCGGGAACTTTACAGCTTACAAAAGCATTAGCACCATCAAAGAAGATACATGAAGAAGATAGCGATCATAGCCTTATCGGCCTTAATCTCGTTGGCAGGAAATGCACAAACGAGCAACCCAAAAGCAACTTCTGAGAAATTCAACACTTTGTTATACTACATCGAGAACATGTATGTCGACTCTGTCGATATCGAATCTTTGGTGGAACATGCCATGGTGAGTATGCTAGAAGAACTCGATCCTCATAGCGTGTACATAAGTAGTGATGAGCTCTCAGCGGCGAACGAACCCCTCAACGGATCCTTCGAAGGGATTGGAATCCAGTTCAATATTTTAAAGGACACGATTTACGTTGTCACCCCAATTTCTGGCGGACCGTCAGAAAAACTTGGTATCCGCGCAGGTGACAAGATTGTTCAAATAGAAGGTGAGACTGTAGCTGGTGTGGGCATTAAAAACGGCGACGTTGGTAAAAAGCTCAAAGGACCAAAAGGAACAACAGTGAACGTTGGTATCCAGCGTTCAGGTGAAGATGATCTCATTGCTTTCGACATTGAAAGAGACAAAATTCCAATTTTTAGTCTGGATGCTGCTTTCATGGTCAATAAAGATATAGGGTACATCAAGATTAGCCGATTTGCAAAGACGACTATGCAAGAGCTTCAAACTGCCTTGATAGAGCTTAACAGTCAAGGCATGGAAGATCTAATCCTCGACTTGCAAGGAAACGGCGGCGGTCTTCTCAAGACAGCTATCCAAATGGCAGACGAATTCTTGTCAGATGACAAACTAATAGTATACACTGAAGGCCGCACCTTCCCTCGAAACGACACACATGCTCGCATTAAAGGTAAGTTTGAACAAGGCAAACTGATCGTGCTGATAGATGAAGGTTCGGCATCGGCCAGTGAAATTGTTTCTGGCGCAATCCAAGATTGGGACCGTGGTCTAATTATTGGCCGACGGTCATTCGGGAAAGGCCTTGTGCAGCGACCTGTGCCTTTGCCTGATGGATCGGCTGTTCGACTTACAGTTCAAAAATACTACACCCCAGCTGGCAGATGTATCCAGAAATCATACGAAGATGGCATCGATGCCTACAGGTCGGAAAAATATGAGCGTTACGCAAATGGTGAATTGCTTTCTGCAGACAGCCTAGAGTTTCCTGACAGCCTAAAGTTTTTCACTAATGTAAAGCAGCGAGCTGTATTTGGCGGTGGTGGAATCATGCCTGACATTTTTGTGCCTTTGGACACAACCAATTCAAGTGACTACTTTTCAGACTTACTCAGAAAAGGTCTAACGAATACATTTGCCTTAACTTATGTAGATGCCAACCGAGCAGATTTAATCAAGAAATATAAAACGGTCGACGAATTTGCTCCTGGATTTGCAGTGGATGAAGCTTTGATGTCGAAGTTCCTTGCCTTTGCCGAAGAGGAAGAAGTTCCTTTCGACGAAGAGGGATTTAACACCTCAAAATTTGCGCTAGAAACTCGAATTAAAGCCCTAATTGCTAGAAATTTGTGGGATTACTCAGCATTTTTTCAAATTGTAAATGTTCTGAATCCAGCTTATATGCGGGCTATTGAAGTACTTAATGATGGTACTTTTGAGAAAATGGACCTCGCACATTCGCAATTTTAACAGACAATACTAACTTTGCACAACGAAAATTAAAATAATACTACAATGTCAAAAGGAATTAAATTTGGGTATCTCGCAGGATTTGCTCTATTGCTCGGGGTTACTTCTTCAACCCTTACTTCTTGTAATGAGGACAAACCAATGTCTCACGCAGTAGAAGGAGAAACGGCAAATCCCTCTGAAAACAAGTTGGAAGCTTCGAAGCCAACAACTGTTGCTGCTGAGGGTAAACCAGAGAAATTTGATCCACTTAATTCTCAAAAAGGACAGGAAGAAGTGAAAGAAAAACTTCCTGCAACGACTGCATCTTTCTCTGAGTATGAGTGGGACTTTGGAACTATCGACGAAGGCGACAAAGTTGAGCACACGTTTACATTCACGAACACGGGAACCAATCCATTGGTACTTGAGAAGTGCAAAGGATCTTGCGGATGCACAGTTCCTACTTGTCCTAAAGAGCCTATTCCTCCTGGCGGAACAGGTGAGATTGGCGTAGTTTTCAACTCGAAAGGAAAAAAGAACAAGCAAACAAAGCGTGTTACAATCACTTGCAATACTGAAGAGCAACCTATCTTGAAGATTCATGCTCAGGTAACTCCTGAAGATGAATTAGAAAAAGAAGGCTAATCTTTCATAACTCACAATATTAAAGGTTGTCTTGATCATTCAGGACAACCTTTTTTTTTATGCGATTCCTAATCTCCATATGCACAGCAATTCTTCTTTCGCAAACAGCGTGGGGCCAAGGCTGTACAGATGATTGCCAAACCAATTTCCAACATGGCGAAGTCCTAGAATACGAGCTGGTTTATCATTGGGGATTTATCAAAACTAGAGCCGGACGGGTCACATTTTCTGTGAGCGACACTTTGGTTGACGGAACATCATACACATGCTACAAGGGGGACGGTCATTCACTTCCGAATTGGGATTGGTTCTTTCATGTAAATAGCTCCTACCTCTCCTTCACCGATACAAATCTCTATCCAGTATATTTCTCTAGAAAAGGAGTAGAAGGCCCCGACACATATGATAGAGAATATCACATAATTGGCAATCAAGCCTTTCTAACTAAAAAAGATGAAGAGGGCGAGATTACTCAGCAACTCCTGCGTCTAGAACCTTGTTCATTCGACGTAATTTCCGCAATATACTATTGTCGATCCATCGATTTCACCAAGCTTGACGTAAATTCGATATTGCCTCTCAACCTTTTCCTCGACGCAGAAACTCACGAGTCTTATGTGCGTTTTATCGGTTATGCCGATTGGAAAGATCCTCGCACAGATAAAGTGCACTCTTGCATCGTATTCAAACCATGGCTAATAGATGGAACCGTGTTTAGTGCCGGAGAGAACATGACTGTCTATGTGAGCAATACTCCGGATAGAATCCCCTTGTATATTGAAACAGATTTGGTTATTGGACAAGCCGAAGTCTATTTGCTGGACGACTAATGCTCACCACCATAAAAACCAATTTAAACACTTGGTTGCATGAATTGATCACCGTCAGGGCTATCATTATGCTTTTTTAGCCGTTGGCAAATGCGGCCTAGAAAATCTCATAAAAACCAGCTTCAATAAGGACATTTTTTTGTTCCTTGCCTTGTTATTAGGACCTTTAAATTTGTTGGCACCAACGAAGCACTTATTGCCTATTCAACTAGACAACATGATCCCATTTTCACCACCACGAATTGATAAGAAGACAATCGAAGCGGTTACTGCCGTTTTGGAATCAGGATGGATAACCTCTGGTCCACAAGTCCGCCTTTTCGAAGAACGATTAAGCGCGTACATCGGAGGATCACCAGTTCTAGCGCTGGGCTCATGGACCGAAGCTGCAGAGTTGGCTCTTCGTTGGTATGGAATTGGACCAGGGGATGAAGTAATTGTTCCTGCGTACACCTACGCCGCGTCCGCCAATATCATTCTGCACACTGGAGCAACGCCAGTATTTGTTGATTCGCTTCACGACAATTGTCTGATTGATCCGGATGCTTTACAAGCTTGCTTCACAAATCGCACAAAGGCAGTAATATCTGTAGATATAGGCGGAATGCCTGTTGACTATTCGGCTATTCGACAAATTATTGAGTCGGCCCCTTTTGAGGCAAAAAATGATGCACAACGAAAATTGAACAGGCCTCTGTTTCTAGCTGATGCAGCACATTCATTTGGAGCTACCTATGAAGGGCAAAAAATAGGATCTCAAGCCGACATCATGGGTTTCAGCTTTCATGCGGTCAAAAACCTCACTACGGCTGAAGGCGGTGGTTTGTCATTTGCCTTGCCTGACTCATTCAACATGACCGAGGTCCTAAAATGGTTTAGAGCGATGTCCCTGCACGGACAAACCAAAGATGCCTTCAGTAAGACCACTACAGGGGGCTGGAGATACGACATCATTGCTCCGGGGTATAAGTGCAATATGACCGACATTCAAGCGGCTATTGGCCTTGTGGAGTTAGAACGATATCCAGAGACCTTGGAACGGCGTCAAAACATTTGCGAAGCTTATGAAAGAGCTTTTGAAGAATATGAATGGGCACTGCTTCCTGATCTAGCATACGACGACGCACAATCTTCATATCATCTCTATATGTTGAGGATTGACGGAGCCAGTGAAGATCAACGAGACGAGATAATAGATCTCATTATGGCAAAAGGCGTATCGGTCAACGTACACTTTGTGCCACTGCCTGTGCTCTCAGCATACAAGAACTTAGGATATAAAGTAGAAGATTACCCCAATGCCTTCAACCTGTACCGCAATGAAATCTCGCTTCCCGTCTATTTTGATTTAAATGACGCGCAGGTGGCTCAAGTTATCGATGCTGTTGCAAAATCCGTCGAGAAAGTTCTTTCATGAAACGTGTCTTAGACATACTATTCGCATTGTTAGCCGTTGCTTTCCTCTTGCTCCCCGGACTTATTATCGCCTTGATGATTAAGCTAGGAAGCAAAGGTGGTGTGTTCTTCAAGCAGATTAGGGTAGGAAAAGAAGGTTCCGAGTTCAGCATCATCAAGTTTCGAAGCATGAAACCTGAATCAGAATCCACTGGTCAGCTCACCGTGGGTGAACGGGATCCTCGGATCACAAGAATTGGTCAATTTTTACGTAAAAGTAAACTTGACGAAACACCACAGCTCTTCAATATAATTAAGGGCGAGATGAGCATTGTAGGACCAAGACCTGAAGTTCCTAAGTATGTTAGCATGTACACCACCGAACAGCGACAAGTACTTGCGGTTAGGCCGGGATTAACAGACTTAGCGTCCTTAGAATATTTTGAGGAGAATCGATTGTTGGGAGAGTCGATGGATCCTGAGCAGACATACATTGACACAATCATGCCTCACAAGTTGAGTTTGAACATGAAATACATCCAGGAAAAGTCATTGCTTCTCGACGCCAAAATAATCTGGCTTACAATCAAGAGAATATTGGGTGTTTAAGCTCTGAACACCATCTGCAGAGCCTTCAACTCTTCAACCTTGTCCTTTTTACCCAACTGTGCATACGAGTATATAAGATTATCAACCATTCTGGCTATGATATCTACGTTTCCGCATGGGCGATAAAACTTCACTTGTTGAGGAAGATTCAAGTAATTCAAGAATTCGTCAATCTCATTGCGATGAATCATAGTTCCACCAGTGAATGGATTGATGTAGAACCTAACTCCATGATCCGCATCCAAATCGCTCATAGGATTGATTGAACTCTCGTCCACGAAACCTAGGATGAAGTGATTTGGCAAATTGACACCATAAATTGGAACGTCCAACGAGCTAGCCAATATTTGATAAAGCAAGGCCAATGACAATGGGTTACCCTTCTTAGTTAACAACACATCCGCTATAAACGAATTCTGAGGAGCGTTGTAGTTGTTCTTGTTTCCTTCGAAGTTATGTACGTTAAAGAGAATGTGATTGAAAATGTTGACTATCTCAAACGCTGTCAAACTATCATTCAATTCAAGCCAAATATCTTGACGAATCTTTGCAATCAATCGGCGCACCTCGTCCTCGTCGAATGACGGGTATTGATACTTATTGATCAAGATGGCACCTTCGAGTAGATCGTTCTTCTCCGCGTCACGCCATTCTTCCAGTCGGCGTAAAACCGAATCATACTGAATAGAATGAATCAAACTTTCGAGTCTCTCTTGAAAGAGCATACCATGGTCATTGAATTCCCAAAACTTCTCCAATTGAGGAATTACACTTTCACCCATCGAAACAATTTCCGATTTCACCTGATCATAAATTGTTGGATCTGGATCTTCGATCAAATTAATAAGTGCGTTTATCTCCGTCATACTCTTGAGGTTGGCCTATTCTTAAAATTGCAACAACTCAAAAATAGACGCCCAGCGCCTCGAGATCGGGTCTAGGTAGTGTTATTTTTAACAATCACCGTGTTAATCGATTCAAAACGGCATCGACCAAGCGCTCTACGTGGGTTAGCGGATTCTCTGCAAATTCAAACGTCGCTCTGTTGGCAAGCAAGGTGCATAGTGTAATTGCCTGGTGTCCAAGCATCGAGGCCATCGCATACAAACCCGAAGTTTCCATCTCAAAATTCAACACTCTAAGCTCCTCGTGCTTAAAGCTTTTAAAACCATCCAATAAGTCCATTCGCGAACTCGGCAAGCGAAGTTGGCGGTTTTGAGGTCCGTAAAACCCATTGGCTGTAACTGTGATTCCTTGATGTCCAAGATCTCCCAGTTGCTCGAGAAGGGGCATTCCACAGGCAACAATATAGGGATCGGCAAATGCTGTTGGCCAGTTCACTTTATTTTTCAACTTTTCGGCAAGACTAGCTTCCTCATCTGAGAACTCACCCTCGTAGTGAAAGGGCAATCCATCATATCCAAGTGCGTATTTTGAAATAACAACTTCGCCCACTCGAATATCCGCTTGCATGCAGCCGCTGGTACCGAGGCGAATAAAATCCAAACTCGTCAAATCTGTTTTAACTTGTCTCGACTCAAAATCAATATTAAAAATAGCATCAATCTCGTTCAAGACAATGTCAATATTATCTACCCCTATTCCCGTGGAGACCACAGAAAGATGCTTACCATTGAGCACACCAGTCGCCGTGCAGAATTCACGGTGTGATGCCTGATGGTCAACTCGATCAAATTTTTCACTGATCATTTGAACCCTATCTGGATCGCCAACCAATAAAATCGTTTTTGCCAATTCACCCGGCAATAAGTCTAGGTGATAAATTGCTCCTCGTTTATTGGTTATAAACTCGGCATTTGAAAGTTGGGTAAGCGGGGCGCGTGGATGTCCTAACATGCCGGTGAAAATACAAATATCCCCACAACAAGGTCATCAATGACTTGCTTCAAGCAGAAAAAAAGAATGGTAATAAATGATAAAATGGAACCTTAGATCACTTGATTTCACTTAATTCGTGAGGCATTTTTCGTTGGTCAAGGCTGGTAGTATCCACTTTTGCAGGCTCAACTGAGAACAAGTTGAACAACTGTAGATATCCTCTAGACAAAGAAAATGTATATTCCTGCTTCTCTTCAGGCTTCTCAGGATCACCATTTGCCTCGCCATTGTTGGCAAAACCAGTAAAAGTTAAGCCGAGGGTAAAAGCAAACAGAACAATGAATTGTTTCATAACCAGATGGTTTACTGAGAGCTAAATATAGGGACACGCACGACGGCCTGTATTTGGTTAACAAATCTTAACACATGGACTCAAGCTCTAGAGGAAGACTCTACACCACATTATTCATCACCATTACCTACTTAGCGATTTGCTGGATGCTCTTCGGGGCGGAGGAAATTGGTGATATTTCATTGAGAAAATGGGGCCTTAAGCCTCGTCAATTGGACGGAGTGATTGGCATACTAAGTATGCACTTCCTACATGGAGACCTCAAGCACATTGCGCACAATACCCTTTCATTCTTTGTCCTGAACTCTTTCCTATTTTTCTTCTACCGAGAAGTAGCCATCAAAGTCTTCTTGTGGATCCTATTCATTGGTGGAACGTTGCTGTGGTTCTGGGGAAGAGATGGCAATCACATAGGCGCCAGCTTGCTTATCTACGGGCTCGCCAGCTTCTTGTTTTTCAGCGGCATATTTCGCAAGGATGAGAACATGTTACGAATCGCATTGGTAGTAGCCTTCTATTATGGCAGTATTGTTTGGTATGTATTTCCTGTCGATCCAAACCTATCTTGGGAAGGTCATTTATCTGGTGCACTGGCAGGCTTAGTTTTTGCTTGGTACTATAGAGGATCTGGGGCGCCTAGGCGCAAATATCAGTACGAGATTGACGAGGAAAAAGAAGCCGAAATGGAGCGGCGCATTGCTGAAGCCGATTGGACTTTCTTATCTGACACCTCGGAGGAATCAAATGTCTTCTACGAATATTTGACGGATAAAAACCCCTCGGATGATGAGGGCAAAGACAAAACTGGAGCTTAAATCTGCAGTTTATTCATTTGCCAGCGGCCAATAAAAAAACCCCACCTTAAAAGGAGGGGTTTTCAAATGTATTGGGATTAATACTAGTTACCCCTTCTAACGGGGACTGCCTATGTTAATGAACTTCTTAGCTGTTCAACATCACTGGCATTACCAACATCAAAATATCCTCTTGTTCTAATACTTGCTCCGAAGGAACTATAATTCCTGCACGATTCGATGCGCTCATCTCCAATACTACATTTTCAGAGTGAATATTAGAGAGCATATCAGCTAAAAAGCGTGAGTTAAATCCTATCTCCATGTCTTCACCTACATAGCTGCAAGTGAGTCTTTCATTGGCCTCGTTAGCAAAATCCAAGTCCTCAGCAGAAATAGTCAATTCAGAACCATTGATCTTCAAGCGAACTTGATGAGTTGTCTTATTTGCAAAAATCGAAACTCGACGAATCGATTGCAAAAGATCCAATCTTCCGATTGTAAGTTTGTTTGGATTCTCTTCAGGAATGACAGCTTGGTAATTCGGAAATTTTCCCTCAATCAATCGGCAAGAAAGTACAACGTTGTCAAAAGAGAACATCGCATTCGAAGATGTAAATTCAATTTTGATCGTCGACTCAGAGCTAGTTGAAATACTTTTCAGTAAGTTCAAAGGCTTTTTCGGAACAATAAAAGAAGCTCCAGAACTAGCTTTAGCATCTCCTCTTGTGTAACGCACCAATCTATGTGCATCCGTGGCCACAAAGCGAATATGATCCTCACTCAATTCAAAGAAAATTCCTGACATAACAGGTCGAAGCTCATCGTTACCTGCGGCAAAAAGCGTGCTATTGATAGCATTGCTCAATACGTCACCAGCAATATCAACATGACTAGAAGCGTCAAGCTGAGGCGCCTTTGGGAATTCCTCTCCATTTTGGCCACTAAGCTTATACTTTCCAAAATCAGAAGATATCTCCACCCCAAAAGTCTTGGGATCTATTGTGAAGGTTAAAGGTTGCTCAGGAAAAGACTTAACTGTATCCAGAAGCATTTTTGCCGGTATAGCAATAATACCATCTTCCTTAGCTTCGATCATGATTTTCGTTGTCATGGTAGTCTCTAGGTCCGAAGCCGACAGTGTCAGTTCTTTTCCGTTGATCTCAAACAAGAAATTATCAAGAATTGGAAGCGTGTTGTTTGAGCTAAGCACTCCGCTCAACAACTGTAACTGCTTAAGCAGTGATTGACTATTTACGAGAAATTTCATTCCGCGTGATTACGTTTAATTTAGGAAGGCAAATATACTCAACTGGATGTGTTTTCTTTACTCCTCGCCATGGAAGTTCTTAACCTATGTTGATTACTCCATTTTCCACGCTGTAATGCCTATCCCGGAACACTTTATCTAATTCTTAACCGTAATCTTAATATTGTTCGCTGGGAGCACACGTCCACTAGCATCCTTTACGCGCATATCCTCTAAATAGACGACAGTCCCCGGCTTTAGGGACCTCATCAATTCTTCATCTTGCTGACGAAGTTTTCTTCCGGAAATAAGGCGATCAACATTGTCGTCCCCGCGATTTACAATTAACTTAAACTCAACCACAGTCAAGGGCAATTGGAACACAAAGTCTGGATCATATTCGGCAATCAGAGAACTATTGATAAGATCAAAAGCATCCATTCTCCCGCTATTCTTCACCGAACCAAATCGCACATAAGGAGTTGGCAGCTTCTTCACACGAAAAGTCATTCTAGCCATTTCTTTAACTCCCCCGTCCATCTCGGCTTTGACTATTACCTCAACATTAGCCGGACTGCTCAGTACCATATCTGCCTCGTACAATCCGGCTCCGGTCTTTCGAATCTGATTTCCACCAGAGATAGAGACACTCACCTTGTCTTCAGGAATACCTGGAACTGAAATCGACAAGGGATTTTTTGGTCCGACGTACAGCACATTCATTTTGGTAGGGGAAACAGAAGCACTCGGTTTGACCACCATGTAGGACGACTCGAAAGGGAATTTTCGCGGATTGCCCTTTTTATCGTGGATCACTATTTGACCTTTGTAGTCGAAGCTCCCGTGTGTGGCAGGCCTAAAAGACAATTTCCCCATTCCGTCTTCAATCACCATATCGCCAGGTCCGTCAAACTCAATCTCTGGTTGCGTGGTGCTATTGTAAGCGCTAAGAAAAATATCCGACTGGTAGGTTTCACCAAGAATGATGTATTGACTTCGCGGAACAACTCTAGCAATAACTGTATCTACAGGAATATCATCGACATCAACCGCCGACAACATTTGACTTACTGCATTGTACTCAATCGTGCGCACATCGTTTTGAAGTTTCGTGAGTATGGCAATACAGGCCGCCATGGGAATTTCATAGAAGGTTCTCATTTCCCAGTTGACCATTTTGTCCTCCACCAATCGTTCCGAGAAATCAAAAGGCATCGATAATGAGTCCAAATGAAGTGTGCCCATTGTGCCGTTCACGTATTGAGCAAAGGATTCAATTTTCACTCGCAATTGGTGCGCCTCACCAGTAGATGCATCTTCTTTTTCGCCTGCAAGAATTCGCGTGGCATCGTTGTATTGGTCTATTTTATCGAGGTTCAACAACGAAATAGTATCAGCAACTGACGGCTCTATCCCTTCTGTCGCAGCAATGATTTGACTTTTAAGACTGTCTATCCTCGACACCAGATGATCTGACTCCTGTTGAACGGAATTGGCTCCTTCCCAATAACTGCCTGTTTTCAGGGGATCAAGCCCATGGGCAAATTTAAATTCGGAATAAAGTGAGCCATTTCTCTTTTCAAGAGATCGCAAACTAGAAGCCGTGCCATCCTCAATTACCACAAAGGCGTCGAGGATTTCGCGTTGCACATTGAGTGCCAACATTGCCGTGAGAACCAGGTACATCATACCTATCATTTTTTGTCGGGGAGATAAATTATTTTCTGGCATGATTGTGATTTTGCGTTTTTCCTTAAATGCACAACCAAAAAAAAGTAACACTGAAGCAACTTTTTAACCGATCCGGTACTCTATATAATAGTGTGGTTTGACAATTGCACCATGAAACGTATATTTACAGGATTAAACAACCCTTAAAGGCCATGATGAAGAAACTATTTTTTGCAGCTTTTCTCGCACTTGGTGCAACTATGATCTCTCAAGATGTGGTTGCTCAGAGTCAAGAAAATATTGATCTTACTATTTCCAACGAAACTAGCCGTGAGCAGTTGTGGGAAATGCATGAGGCTTTGAAGGCTGAAGGAATCAATTTCAAGTATCAACCACAATTCAACCAAGATAGAGTGCTCACTGGAATTGCGGTTCAAGTGCAAACTGCTGAAGGATTGGAAGCAAACTTCGAAAACCTAAACTTGGTTGACGGTGCTAAAGTAAAAATCATTCGCAATTTCGAAGAAGATGCAGAAGTACCTTTCTGTGTTGGTGAATGTGAAACTGAAGAATAATATTGATTGACGTAGGTCAATTCAAAAAGGGTGACTTGTTCACCCTTTTTTTGTGCCGTAAAACTCGCTCACCATTTTCTTCATTTGTACTCCTACTCGCTCTTTCTCACTTAAATGAGCTTCACTTTCATCCCTATGATCAAAGATGCGAGCGTGCTTCATAAGTTTATCATTCAGTAGGCGCAATTCCTTATCCATCACACACATTTGGAATTTGTCCCAAATAAAACTCACCGCCAATGAACTAGGGTGCAGCATATCATCCTTATAGAAACGATAGTCCCTAAGCTCGTCTATCATAATTTCATACGCCGGAAAATAATGGGTTTTGGCCTGTGAACGCGAAACGTTGTGGACAGCAGCAATGAGTTCGCTTTTACTATTGGAGTTTTCAATCCCACCATCCTTCCAATGCCGCACAGGGCTAACGGTATAAATCACCTCAAGGCTTGGATTAAACCGAGACAACTTTCCTCGCAATTCGTCCAGAATGACCACCAACTCTTCTTTCGAGCTTAGTTCCTTGGAAAATTCTGCTTGGGGGATACGGTGGCAATTTGCTACGACAAGATCATTCATTTTGTGCAAATAGCCCCAACTTGTCCCTAAGGTAAGTACCAGCAACTTTGCCTTAACCAAAGCATCTTTGAGTCTGGTGGAACAGATGTTCATGAGTCGAAGGGCTTCGTCCTTATTTTCATGGGAGACATGACTTTGATGGTCCGTTGAATGCCATTTGCCTTGTGCAAAAATCAAGTCCCTTTCCGAATAATTATAGCCATCCAATGCCCTATCAATAGCTCTACAAATTGGGATAGGATGAAAGATGACACCAAATTCATTGGTATTGACCGTGAACATAGAACGCTCCAATTTTCCACCTATTTCGGACGAAAAACAAGAACCCATTAGCACGATAGAATCCTGATGATTCAAGTGAGGCAGGTCGGCTGGCAATTTAACTTCGGTGGTCCACATAATTGAGTGCAAGATAACTTGAATCAAGCCTTTATGAAACATTGCGGCTTCGATTGCGTTAATTTCTAAACCTAAAATACTGGAAACCATGAAATACGCATTAGTGACACTTTGTGTCCTCGCTTCGCTATTAGGCAAAAGTCAAGGAACAGAAGCCGGGGATATCACCTTTGGAGTAGGAATAGATGGCGGCCTTTATAAAACCTCCGTAACCCAATCCATTTCTGCCGGAAATTTCGAATTAACCGAAGAGATTAAAGATACCGCAGCTGCATGGTTCGTTCCCATCCATGTTGAATATTGTCTCCATCACCTGGTATCCGCGGGTGTTATGATGAAATTTGGTAAGTATTTGGTTGAAGAAAAAGAACGAGAAAGCCAAACGAATAACGCTCAAGTTTACGGTTTCACAATTGACTTTCATCCTCTAAAGAACGACTACTTCGATCCTTATGTCCGAATAACAAATGGGTTTTCTACACTGAAGATCAACCATGTTGAACGCGCAAGTAATGGAGTAATTCTAACAACCAATGATTCGAAAAGTTCAGGTTACCATTTCGAAATCGACGCTGGAATTCGCGCCTACTTTGGTCGCCACATCGGGTTAAACATTTATGGAGGGTACAATATTTACAACCTCAACTTAAAAGAATTGACAATCAATGGCACCCCTAATACCACATACAAACAGGATTTAGTTGCCAAGGGAGCTGAATTCGGAATGGCAATTATAGGTAGGTTCTAGCCTATCAGCAAATGCTTTTAAACCGCAACTTCAAAATCACGAAGCACATCATTTAGAGAAGTTTTAAGGTCGGTACTAGCCTTTCGTTTGCCTATGATCAATGCACAATTCACATTGTAGTTACCTGCTGCAAATTTCTTTTCGTAGCTCCCAGGAATGACAACAGAATTTTCGGGCACTTCTCCTTGAGTAGTTAATGGTTCTGGTCCTGTTACATCGATGATCTTAGTCGTTTTGGTGAGTGTAACATTGGCACCTAGTACGGCTCCTTTGCGAATACGCACTCCTTCCACTACAATACAGCGCGAACCGATAAAACAATCATCTTCCACTATCACTGGAGCTGCTTGAAGAGGTTCAAGTACTCCACCTATACCGACACCACCGCTAAGGTGAACGTTCTTTCCGATCTGAGCGCAAGAACCCACAGTAGCCCATGTATCGACCATTGTACCGGAATCAACATATGCACCAATATTGATGTAAGATGGCATCATAATGACTCCTTTTGCCACATAGGCGCCATACCGAGCGATCGCATGAGGAACCACCCGCACTCCCAAAGCTGCGTAATTCTTTTTCAGCGCCATTTTATCATGAAATTCGAAAGGCCCCACTTCGATGACTTCCATCTTTCGAATGGGAAAGTAGAGAACAACAGCCTTTTTGACCCACTCGTTTACTTGCCATCCATCACCGACTGGCTCAGCAACGCGCAGACGACCGAGATCGATATCTTCAAGTACGCTATTTATGGCTGCAATGGTGGTTGGATCTTTAAGCAGACTGCGATCTTCCCAAGCTCTTTCTATTAATTCTCTCATGACAAATGACTCGATAATTGAGGACAAATATAGTTTAAGACACCAAAGTAATTACTCGTCCAGCCGCTAGAAATAGATCTATCTTTGCACCATGGGAAAAATCATGTCCATTGACTACGGTCTTCGTCGAATCGGAATCGCCGAAACAGATGAATTGCAGCTGATAGCGACAGGCTTGACTACCGTCGATAACAATTTGATTTGGAAATTTCTAGAGGAGCATCTGAAGAAAAACACAGTGGATTGTATTGTAGTTGGCAAACCGGTAGGTCTTGATGGATTGGCAACAGATGCGACATTGTCTACGTCAAACTTCGTGGTCAAATTGAAGAAAAAATACCCTGAAATTCAAGTGGATGAATTGAACGAAATCTTCACGAGTAAATTGGCCAAACAAGCTATGTTGCAGGGTGGAATGAAGAAAAAAGATCGCAGAAAGAAAGGAATGGTGGACCAAATAGCTGCGACCATCATATTGCAAGATTACATGCACCGAAGAGATGGTGGCTTTGCCTAACACTAGGACCTATGGCTTGAAAACCTCGATCTCCCGTGTTTCTTTGATCAAATCCGTAAACTTCCCGTTGAAGCGAGTTGCCCGTACTATATGATTGTCGATCCAATGATAATTGCCTCCGCGAGGTTTGTTCATCAGTACTGCGTGGAATTTGAATCCGTGCTTCTTTAACCACATTTCTGTGACTTCTCGATGTTCTTCCGTTCGAGAAGTAAAAAAGGTAATTACATGCCCTTCGTCGTGCCATTGATTGCAGACTTCAAGCGCATCTGGAAAGGGCTCACAAGTTCCCATTCTCTCCGGCTCCTCATTGGGCACATCTTCAGTAATTGTTCCGTCAATATCGATCAAGAAATTTCTGATGGATTCATCAAGCTTCGGGCTAATCTTATTCCCCCCTTCGTCGCTTGCATCGTGTAATTTTATGGACATAGTCTAAATATATTTATTTGAGCTAGTTTTCAATCGAAACTGACCACATGTATATTGGCCTCACCTGGTTCAAACTCATCAATAAGAAATTGTATCGTTGGTCGGACCATTTCAGGACCGAACTGCAAAATATTGGCATAGCGCTCTTGCAGCACACCTTCGGGATAAACCCAATTGCGGACGGCTTCTACCTTTCGAACTTGAGCCTCATTTTTTTCTTTGGACGCCCTCAGCGCCTTCGCTTGCAATGCTTTTAACGTTCCTGCTGATTTAGCTTTCTCAGAAGATGCCGATTTGGCTAAAGTAGGATCTACAGACTCCAAAGCGAACTCTACTTTACTCCAAGCCGACTGAATCCCATCTTCTAGTCCAGTCCAATCAGGAAGTTCGGCAGACAATAAGGACTTTATTACCTTTTGAGTTGGATGGAACAATTGCTCAACATTAAGTCCGAGAGAGGCTATTTTCTTTGAAGTGCCTTTATTAATGATCAAGCTAGACTCACGAACAACCAAAGCCGGAAATGGTAATTCTTCCGCATCAAAAACCCCTTTTAACTGCAGCCAGTAGGCAATCTCTCCGGCACCACCTATGTATGCGACGTTCGGCAATATAGTCTCTTGAAAAACAGGTCTCAGCGCCACATTTGGACTAAAATTCTCCGGCGCATCCTCGACAAGTTTCATTATTTCCGCTTCGGTCCATGCGTGCTGCCCGTCAGCAGTAGCAAAATCAGCTCCATTGCGAACAATTCGGTCGCGGTATCCATCGAGCAGAAAAAACAAATTGATTTCACGCGCATTTATCTGTGTCTTAAAACCAGATTTTTTAAGCATTGCCGAAGAATAATTAATGGCAGTTTCAGAAAAACCCTTGTCCAATTCGCGTTTGACAGTTGGCTCAAACAAGGTCTTTAGAGCCCTAGAGTCGCCATCAATAATCAATAGCCCATAGTCACCAAAAAGCGAATTAAACAATCGACGTGTAGCTCTGGCTAAGTTAATTTCTTCGTATGATTCACTAATCAGTTTTCCTATATCCGACTCTGCAAAATCGGCCCCTAGAATCCCCGCCATTTCATTCACGGCCTGAGCTATTCCTTTTGTGGACATCCGACCAACAGCACCAGTATCATTTCGAGCCCATTCAACTTTCTTATTAAAAAGAAAAAGGTGATTGATCTCCTCAAAATCATGGTCTTCGGTAGCCATCCAAAATACTGGGATGTAGACTTTCGAATCATCAAAATCGTTCATTCTGCTGGCAAGCGCAATTGCCGAACAAACTTTTGAAATCATGTAGAAAGGCCCCATGGATAGGCAAAGCTGATGTCCGGTTGTGATCGTGCGAGAAGTTGGCAAAGTCAGCGCATGCAGATTATCTTCAACTTTCTGGCTTACGGTAAAACCTGAGTATTGCAGTCGCAGGATATCTGCAAGAACTTTTCTGACCTCATCAGGAAAATCACGATCGGTTGAAAGTCTCTTAATGTTCTTATGTGAAGGCAGTCCATTGTGGAAGACATCCAGAATAGGATCACCGGAAAGGTAAGAGTGAATTAGGGGCGATACCCCAGATATCAATAGGGGAAGCTTGGAACTTTGCATCCCCGCGAAATTACAGAGAATATTAACGCAAGAGATTCACAGTACCGTGAATTTGCTTTTCTTTTGACGGATTTTCTTCTTCTAGCAATTCGTGGTAAGACACTCGCCAGACATATACTCCTGGCTCGGCCAATTGAGCGGCAAACTTACCATCCCATCCCAAATCGGGATCCTTGGTACTGAACATCAACTCTCCCCATCTGCTAAAAACTTCAAAGTGATACTTTTCATGACTAGGAGAAACGGGTCTAAAGACATCGTTATCACCGTCATTATTAGGCGTAAATGCGTTTGGGATAAAGAACACATCTGTGTCTTCATCAATTGGTTCTATATACGATGTGGGATCCTGACCATCGTCTTTTTCCTCTTCAATGTGAAAGACCTGACTTCCTTCGTAAGGGTCTTGAATTTCTTGAATAAAAAAGTCGTCAAAGAAGCAATAGGCAAATTGTGGATTCCCTTCTACTACCTCAAAATCTTTCGAACTGTCGTTCCCGAAAAGTCCAACAGTCATATGCTCAAAAGACTGGTTAGCCTCAAAAACAAAGCGAACCAACTTCCATTCTTTACTATAAAACTTCGTTTCTATTGAAAATTGAGGGGAAACAATTAGAGGTTCGTTGCCCGTTTGATGTTGCGCTTGAGTAGAAAAATAAACGCCTATATCACTTACAGCTAAGCCAGCTAAAGACACATTGGTTAGATCGCCATTGGTCATTCTAAAAGTCACCACATATTGGCTTCCAACTTTAAGAGGTTCAGTCAGAACATTGGAAATATACTCACGATAATTGGTGTGTTCATTGCCGCAGACAGTCATTCCCATAACTGCACTTCCATTCCAAGCATTGACCATAGCGACTGGAGTTTCAGGAATATCGCCTGCTTGTGATCCAGCATAGTGGTAATAATCGGGGCTTCCAACATCACTTCCAGCATTTCCCCATCCTACACATTTCTGATATTCTCCTGTAGAGGAAGGTAAACCTGTATGATCTTCGAAACTAGCATTATCGATCTGACCGAAGGACTGACCGGCCATCAATAACGGCGCTATTATGAGAGTAATTTTCTTCAAAGTTTTGCTTAATGCTGAGTTACAGGTAAATATAACTAATTCAATGTAAAATACCCAAAATTTAACAGTCAATTATGGCTCTTTTGCGCAATAAAAAGGGGATTCCGCTGAATCCCCTTTTTAACCTTAACCAAAACAACTTTAGTATTTTCTAAGTTCCGCAACTTGCAGGTTTACTTCGCTTAGAATTTTTCATTGAACTATGAAAAAACTCTCACTAATAAGACGCAGAATCCCCTCGATTGTTGTGTGGTGAAGACAAAAAAAAGTTAATGAAGAAAACGGCCGAACAAGTTTACCTCCGAGATGAGGTGTTTTTCTTGACGAAAAAACGAATTCCAATGGCGAGTAAAATGTCATGATGACTGAGAACTACTGACGCATCTTTCTGTGTTAGGGGAATAATTCCAGGAGAATAATTCAAACTAGTGAAAAATTCAGGATTCCATGTGACAGATTTTTGGTTTCTGCCCAAACTTATCTTAGTACCAATGGCAATAAAGGGTTCGATGAGATATGACTTTACCTTCATATCTTCCACTCCAACATATGCATAGTCGGCGTCAGAATTCAAAAGTAAAATAGGTCCTCCAGCTTTTGAAATTACGAATCGGTTTACCAATCCAATTTCTCCTGTTAGTTGAATCTTTTTATTTTCAGTAGGTATCACATACCCATATGAAATGGGAATATCTAATGAGATGAGCGAAATATTTGATCTTCTCAGTATGACTTCAGCCGTATCAATCTCGGCACCAATGTCGTATTGAATCCTTATGATTTGTCTGATATTATTTTCGGGATCGAGGTCAAATTTCCACAATGCGGTATCAAGCTCAGACTCAGGAAAAAACTGATTCGAGACGGTTGTTACCCCCAGTCCTAAACCAACCTTAACATACCACCTTTCTTTGTTCCTATCATCCTTTCGGTGGTAGGAAAGTGAAACCAAGCCTTGAGAAGATCCTCCAACATTTGCTGTTTTGCTGCGGAAATCATTGATTGAAACGAGGTTATCCAATTGTGATTTTTGCCTACTGAAACTTGGCCCGCCCTTAAATTCGATATTGATACCTAGTTTATATTTTTTTCTTTTAATTTCTTCTGGCGTCTTCTGTATTACTTCGAGAGTATCGTATTCGACAATTCGATTTACCACGACGAGCCGTCCATCGACAATTAGTGTGTCAGAATTACAATTGGCATTTGCATTCGCGGCAAGCGCAAATAAAAAAAGCAGCACGCCGAGCGTGCTGCTGAATAAAAATCTTTCAATTCCAATAATTCGGAATCTTTTCATTGGTTGATTTTACTAATACTGAATTTCTTACTATTGCTTACTAGATGTTTTCTTCACGTGAATATTCAATTCGATCGGTCCATCTTTCTCTTTCAATTGATCAACCAAATTTGAATCTTCGACCAAAGAACCTCCCATATCCATTGGAATAATTGTTCGAACATCTGCCTCTGTATTCAATTTTTCTTGGACTATTTCTTCTTGAACAACTGTCTTCGTCGCGACAACATGGTTGTCTATTTTAGCACTCGGCTCTCCGCGGTTGACAGCCTCTTCCGTTCCAACTTTAGTAGCTGGTTTCGTATTACCTGCAACCAATCCACACACCACCTTTGACCCTATTTCCACCAATGGTTCTCTTGTTGAAGTTGATCTTTTTGGCGAAAACTGAATCGCTGTATTATCCACTTCATCTGCTGGCATATGAACAACTGAAGCCATCATTGGCTCGCGTAATTCTATGATTTGGTATTCGCTTGCATTGGCAACAGAACCGATTGACTCTTGCTCCAAATTGGACCAACCCAAAAGTGCTACTGAAGACGATGCTAAAAGCACGTACCATATGTTCAGTTGAGCCATGTTGAAACCCATGAAATTGGACCAAAACATTTTCTTCCTTACTCCTGCGTAAACTGCAGAAGGCACCTCCGGCGAATAATCTCCGAAGGACTCTTTGAACATCTCTAAAAACTGATCTCCGTGTTTGTTCATTCCCTTACATATTAACCTTACTCAACTGTTCCAACTCTCGCTGGAGAAATTTCTTGGCGCGTGAGAGCTGTGATTTTGACGTATTGATGTCAATTTTCAGCATCTCTGCGATTTCTTTGTGTTTGTATCCTTCGACCACATACATATTGAAAACCATTCTGTAACCGTTGGGCAAATTGTTGATTGCTCCAAGTAGTTCTTCTTGCGTGAAGTCGCTGTCAAAATTATCTACGTCCTTGTATTTGGACTGAGGTGTATCGTCAACATCATCTTGATATGCGTGCTTCAGGTTTTTACGATAATGTGTAATCGCCGTGTTTATTACTATTCGTCTCATCCAGCCTTCAAACGAATTTGTCATGCTGTATGTTCCGACACTTTTAAAAATCTTCACCATCCCTTCCTGAAGAACGTCCTCAGCCTCTTCCCGGCTTTTGGTGTAACGAAGGCATAATCCATAAAGCATAGAAGAATATCTCCGGTACAGTTCATCCTGATGCCTTCGATCTTTCCGTTTACAGCCTTCGATTATCTCCCTCAGTTCTATCATTTAAGGATTGGTATTGTAACTAAGACGTCCACAAACAGATTTTGGTTGCGTCGACTTAGAAATACTCAGAAAAAACAACGATTTATCAAATGAAGTTTGCTCCTATCGATCTAGAGAAGTTCGTCTTTAGACATATCCAGCCATTCAAGTGTGGAATTGCAGAAGATGTCTTCCACTACACTTTGATCCAAATTCATTTCTTCGATGAACCTACCGATCTCTAAATCTCCAAGAGGAAAAGGATAGTCAGATCCCAAAGTCACTCGTTTCGAGCCTTGCATCTCCAGCACGTATTCCAACATGCGCGGATCGTGTGTTATGCTGTCTACCCAAAACTTTCCCAAGTATTCTCTAGGGTTTATGGCGTTGTCGATGGCTACTAAGTCGGGCCGACAATTAAATCCGTGTTCTACCCGACCTATTGTCGAAAGGAAAGACCCACTTGCGTGCGAAAAGTTTACTCGAAGTTTAGGCAGGCGCTCTAAGACTCCCCCAAAGATAAGCGAACAAGCAGCTCTTGAGGTTTCAGCTGGCATTCCAACGAGCCATGGGAGCCAGTACTTCTCCATTTCAGACTTGCCCATCATATTCCATGGATGGATCATTACAGCCATCCCTAGCCTCTCACAAGCTTCAAATATTGGGAAGAAGCGAGGCTCAGATAAATTAAGATCGTTGATATTGGATCCTATCTGAACTCCTTTTAGCCCGAGTTCATTTTTACATCTTTCCAGTTCCTCAATGGCAAGCTCAGTGTCTTGCATAGGAATTGTGGCTAATCCAATGTAATTTTTCGGGTATTTGTTGCAGACCTCGGCAATATGGTCATTCAGGAATCGACTAATTTCTTTGGCGTCATCTGGCTTCGCACCATAGGAAAACAAGACAGGAATCGTGCATATAACTTGGACCTGTGTATTAAACTTGGCATACTCTTCAATACGGATTTCGGGATCCCAGCAATTCGCCGCGATCTCGCGAAAGAATTTTTCACCTTGCATCATCCGGGCATAACCCGCCCTGTGGTGATCCAAATAAATGAATGGTCCATATCCGAATTTCTTTGTCCAATCTGGCACTCTCTCTGGCATGAGATGAGTGTGCATGTCAATTTTTAGCATCTAGGAATATTTGCGCGAAGCGAAAATAAGCAATCTCAACAAGCTTCCGAATCGCTCTCTCAACGATAGATACCTCGCTGATTCAAAGCTCTTTGGTACTTATTGGCATTGTTTAGGTGCTGACTATAAGTCTTGGCAAAGTCGTGCGTTCCATCCATATCTGGACTAGCACAGAAATAGAGGAACTTGTGCCTCGGAGCATTGAGAACGGCATCGATGTAGCCGCTATTTGGAATATTGATAGGCCCCGGAGGCAAACCCAAGTTCTTATAAGTATTGTAAGGCGATTTGATTTCTTTATGCCTGTCTAGCACGCGTTGAATAGAAAAGTCGCCCAAAGCAAACACAAGGGTAGGATCAGCCTGCAAGGGCATTCCTATTCGAATGCGATTCAAATAGACCCCTGCCACATCTGGCGCTTCTTGCATATTGTTTGTTTCGGCTTTAACGATCGATGCCAACGTAGAGACCTCCGATTGGGACAACCCAAATCCAGCTGCCTTTGCCTTGCGCTCTTCATTCCAAAACTTCTTGTACTCGCTGGCCATTCTTGCGGTCAATATCTCAGCATCATCGGTCCACCATACCTCATAGGAGTTGGGAATAAAAAGAGACGGAAAAGTCTGTTCGTCGAACCCATACTTTGACCAAACTTCAGGTGAACTCAGGTATTGATATATCGTAAGACTATCTACTTCTACAGATGTGCTCATTTTGCCCGCAAGGGACTCAATAGTTCGCACCTCAGAAACCACCATCTTCACAGGATCTTGGTCTCCAGCGCGCAATTTGTTAACCAGGTCGTTCATGGTTATTCCCTCTTCAATCACATATCGACCGGGCTTAACGGCATCGTGAAAATCCTTTTTCTCTGTGACCCAATCAAAATCGTCACGATTCATCAGTGCTCCGGAGCGAATCAAGCCTTCAACCAAATCCTCATATTTGCTTTCAGAGGGCACAAACAATTCGATCGAACCCGAAGTTCGACTTTCCACGACTCCAAATATTCGCTGGTAAAGTGACCTTGCGATTAACAATCCGACAACCAAGACCACTCCCAGTATCAATCCCCACTTTTTCATTCTACTATTTTCTCATCAATTGATAATCAAACAAATCTAACCACTCCCCGCCACTATTAATCCAATCGATCTTCACCCCGCAGCGTTCAAATTCTAATTTTTCAAACAAGGAAACGCTGGCCTTATTGGATTTAAGAATCGTGCACCACCATTGTCTAAGATTTAAAGTATGCCATCCATATTCAATGGCCGTTTGAAGCGCATCTAGAGCATAACTTTTTCTCCGATCATCTTTATTGGCAATGAGTATACCTATCCCACAACGACTATGCATCGCGTTGAATTGAAACAAATCCAAAGTACCGACAGGGCGCATTTCTTGATCACAAATCATGAAGCGAAATTGTCCATCGCGAACCAAATCATGCTCAGCAAGCGCATATTCTGAGAGAGACTGATGAGAAAAAGGGATCAAGTTTTGGCTTACTTCCCAATTCTCTGGATCATTTTCCCAGCTATAGAGCAAGTCAACATCACTTGGCTCGATTGGGCGCAGACTTATATTCTTTCCTTTTAACATTAGTAGTTGTCTATGGCCAGCATCACAAGTGTGCAAGCATCCGTTACTTCAATTCCTCTCTTTATGGCTTCATCTCGTAATTCTGGATTCTCTGTTCCGGGATTAAAAATAATTCTTTTTGGTTGGAGAGACCATATATAATCGGTCCAAGGACCCTGATGACTAGGACCTATGTACAAGGTAACGGTGTCTACATCTTTTATTGGAGGAAAATCAGTTAAAATTTCAACTCCTTGAATTACGCCAGTCCGACGCCCTACGGGCACTACCTCGATCTCTCTAGACATAAGAGCCACAGTGGCTTTGTACGCATACCGATCGGGTTTAACGCTTGCTCCGAGCACAACAGTTTTCTTCATTATTCTCCTTATTCTGGCAAAGATGACAAAACCAATAAAATGAATTGCAAAGCTTCTCGCATGTTAATTGCTATTTTTGCCTGAGCACATAATCTTTAGAATGAAATATATCCTCACCGTACTTGTATTCATTGCCGCTTTGTCGAGCTGCACCATCAACAAGAACATCATGTTTAAAACGGACACTGATTTCGTTTATGACATACCGCCCAGCGACACTGCTGACGCGAATTACAGAATTTCACCGAACGACATAGTCTTGTTTCGTCTGTTCACAAATGACGGCGCCAAGCTTTTGGAAATCACGACTTCGACAGATGGAGCAAATACTCGATTCTTTAATCTAGGAAACATAACCTACCAAGTTCAGGCTGATGGACTAGTAAAATTGCCTGAAATCGGCATGATAAAACTTGCTGGCTATACTATTCAAGAGGCTCAAGATTTGTTGCAAGAATTGTACACAGTTTACTACAACGAGCCTTATGCAATGGTTCAGGTCATGAATAACCGGGTTATTGTTTTTCCAGGATCTGGAGGCGATGCGGCAGTGATAACATTGGCCAATCAAAACACGACAGTCATTGAAGCATTGGCCTTGGCTGGAGGTTTGGCCGACCGCGGCGATGCGAGTAAGGTGAAGTTATTCAGAAACGTTGAAGGCGTGCAGAAGACATATTTAATGGACCTCTCAACGATTGAGGGAATTCAATTTGCCCGAATGACAGTTCAAGCGAATGACGTCTTGTATGTCCAACCAGTGCCTGAAATCGCACGAGAAATCTTGCAAGACGTTTCGCCTTTTGTGTCAATTGTATCAGGTTTGGCCTTAATCTACGCCATCATTTCGACCAACTTATAGATGAATTCCCAGCAAGGACAAGAATATAACAACTACAAGCAACGGTTAACAAACTTCTCTAACGAGTTTGACCTTGGACTCTTTGTTTATATAGTCAAGAAAACGTTTGTGTGGGTTCTACTGAGCGTAATTGTTGCTGGTCTTGCGGCCCTTCTTTATCTGAGGTATACACCTCGTGTTTACCAGGCCAACACCGTAATTCAACTAGGTGAAGACGAATACTCCAAAAGCATAATCAATATCAATCAATTTGGTGACGACAACTCTATTCAGTCCCGCTTAGAGTTACTGAGATCGAACATGATGATTCGCCAGACGGTTCAAAAGATGCCGCTGGAGATTGGCTATTTTGCGGAAGGTGAGATCCTTACAAATGAACATTATCTTCTATCACCATACGAGGTAGAGATCATTGAGTTGAGAAACGAGAATGTCAGGAATATTCCAATTCACATAACGTTTCAAAACGAACGCACGTATTCCATTCAGTACAGAGGAAAAGAAGTCTCGGGACTATTGATGGACCAAGTTGCCGAATTGGAAGAGATGGACATCCTCGTCCACATTAAGAACTGGAAGTCGGTCACCTCCTTATCTCAGGAATACGAGCTCTTTTTTCGGCTTAACAGTCTTAGTGCTTTAGTGAAACGATTCAGTCGAAACCTGAATGTTCGCATACTCAATAGCACGGCAAAGACTCTCGGGATATCATACCAAGACAACAACACGCATCTTGCTCGCGACTTCGCTCAAACGCATGCTCAGGAATTTATTCGTTTTGATCTTGAGAGGAGAAGCCGCAGTGATGAAAACATTATTTCCTTTATCGATAATCAAGTAGATACCGTTTTCGATAATTTAAGGGCATCTGAAACACTACTTAATGAGTATAAACAGCAGAACAAGATCACCAATCTTGAGAGTATTTCAGGCGTCTATCTCGAGCGTCTTACAGAATATGAAGACGAAATTGTTTCATTGGAAATTGAAGAACGGCTTCTAAAAGAAGTTGGCAATCTAGCTGCTGGATCAACGGATGATATAGAAATCTACAATCTGGTTCCATTGGTAGCTGGGAGCAAGTTTGAATCATCCTTGAAAGGACTCTTGGACAATTTGTACAATTTGCTTTTAACCAAAGAAGAAGCGCTTTACTCGATAACCCCTGACAACAACAGAATAGCAAATTTGGAGTACCAAATAGGCATCCAAGAAAAGCTTGCCGTGGAAACTATTCAGGCACTCAAGAACAAAACAACTGAGCGGAAAGAAAGTCTGCAAAATGAATTAGAATCAGTCTCTGGACTCTACTTTGCTCTGCCGCAAAAAGAGTTGGAATTTGCTCGACTTAGGCGCTTGCTCAACATCAATGAGAAGTATTACACCATGCTTCTTGAGAAACGCATTGAATATCGAATTTCGAAAGAAGGATTTGTTACACGACACCAAGTGCTTGAAGAGGCTTCATTGCCTCGCCAGCCAATATCACCGAAGCCAAGGGTTATTACTGTAGCATTTTTACTTGCCGGTGCTTTCTTTGGATTCTTGGTTGTTTCAATTCGCTATTTGGTTCACAACGATATAACTTCGTTGAATGAAATTGTGAAGCTTTCCGACGCGTCAATGGGAACCTTGGGAATCGTGCCAAAGTATAAGAGTCTTATCCCCGATTCGATGATGATCGTCGACAAGCATCCAAAATCGTTGATTGCTGAAGCATTCCGTTCGGTACGCACGAATTTGCAGTTTATAGATAACACAGACGGCCCTAAACTGGCTGCGATAACATCTACTATCTCTGGTGAAGGAAAGACTTTCATTGCGATCAACTTGGCAGGCATAATAGCTTTTTCAGGTAAAAAAGTGATCGTGATTGACCTCGACATGAGGAAGCCTAAGATCCACAAAGGAATGCGCACAGACAATTCCTTTGGAATGAGCACTTTGTTGATCAAGAAGACCAAGCTTGACGAAACCATTCGGACAAGTCAACTTGACAACTTAGATTTCATCACAGCAGGCCCCGTTCCTCCGAATCCATCTGAATTGATTTTGAGTGACGAGATGCAGCATATCCTGGACGAACTAAAATCTCGTTACGACTTGATTATAGTTGACACTCCGCCAGTGGGACTTGTCACAGATGGTGTTGAGATCATCAAAAAAGCTGATTTCCCGATCTACGTATTTAGGTCTGACTTCTCAAAAAAGCAATTTGTTCAAGTAGCAGATCGATTGATCAACGAAAACAAAGTTTCCAAGCTCAGCATTATATTAAATGGCGTCGACCTAGATCGAAACAAATACTCATATCAGTATCGTTACGGATATGGCTACGGTTATGGATATGGATATGGCTATGGTCAGGGCTATTATGATACTGAGCAAAAGCCAAAAAAGAACTGGTTCAAAAAATTGTTCGGCAAAGGATGAAGATAGAGTCTACTAAAATCGAAGGAGCCTTTATTCTCCACCCGCAAGTTCACGGTGATGAAAGGGGATATTTTATGGAGTCTTTTCACGCTGCGCAAATGTCAGAAGCCATAGGCAGACAGCATCAGTGGATTCAAGACAATGAGTCGTGCTCTCAAAAGAATGTTCTACGCGGATTGCATTTTCAACGACCGCCAATGGCTCAGGCCAAGTTAGTTCGTGTTTCAAGAGGAGCAGTGCTAGACGTGATAGTTGACTTGAGAAAAGATTCATCAACATTCGGGCAATCTTTGGCCGTTGAATTGAACGCCAAGGATAAAAACCAACTATTGGTCCCACGAGGAATGGCTCATGGATTTCTTACACTTGAACCTGACACTGTCTTTTGTTACAAATGTGACGAGTATTATAGTGCGCAAGACGAAGGCGTTCTCCTCTGGAACGACCCTTCTCTGAAAATCGAATGGCCCATGCATAGCCCTTTGGTTTCTTCCAAAGATCAAAATGGATTGTCTTGGAAGGACATTGATTCACCTTTTACGATGGCCAATTCTTGAGTCTAAGCCTAACATATTTGCTTGAAGCTCTATTTCTGATAGGTGCTTCAGTTGCCCTCAATTTTCTTTTGTTGCGCTTTTTAAGATCTCCTGGAACAAAAAATCAAGCTGGGACAATGATGGTCCGATGGAGTGCCCAAGCAAAACCAGCCATTGGGGGCATTGGATTCTTCGTTATTTTCTTAATCGCCCTCATTTTTGCTCTTTTGTTCTTTGGAGACACAATCCTACCAAACGAAAAAGGGTTGCTCCTTGGACTCGCTAGTGCCTCCACCCTTGGTTTCTTGGCCGGTCTGTACGACGATTCGTTCAATACAAAACCATTCTTCAAGCTCACAGCGCAGGTCATTTGCGCTAGCATATTAATAGCCAGTGGATTCACCATAACTCTTTTCGATAGCGACGTACTCAATATTTTCGTGAGCATGGTATGGATTGTCGGGTTTATGAACAGCATCAACATGCTGGACAACATGGACGGCATCTCCACCATTGTATCGATATTCGTAGTATTCTTTTGTCTGATTGTCCTAGGGCTCAACGGACTCATTGACACCATTTGGTTCTCGCTTCTATTAGGTGTCTTAGCCTCGCTATTCGGTTTTTTGGTTTTCAATTGGCACCCCAGCAAGATGTTCATGGGAGATTCCGGAAGTCAGTTCTTAGGTGTTTTACTTGCGGCCATCGGAATACTATTTTGCTGGAACAATGAAGACATGGTTCAAGCGACCGATTTTAACTGGCAGGCATTGGTATTGCTCGCATTGGTGTTCCTACTTCCATTGATTGACACTACAGTCGTCACGATCAATCGCTTGTCCCATGGTCAGTCCCCTATGGTTGGCGGACGAGACCACACTACACACAATTTAGTTTACCTCGGATTTTCTGATCGCATGGTAGGCACAGCATACAGTTTTTTAAGCATGGTACACATAACTATAGCCGTGTGGATTACGTATTTCATTAGTGACAATCAATTGTGGATGATATGGTTGGCAGTAGGGTATATGTTATGCCTATTTTTTACGTTGTTTGTTATATCGCGTGTTAATCTAGCTCGTGGAAAATATTCTTACCGATGAAAAAGAGATTTGCTTCTTCTACTCAGATGCTTTTAATAGGCATGCTGGGAACCTTTACACTTATTTTCCTATGGAGTTTCACCCAAAATACTGAGGAAAAAGTTGAAGTAACGAAGATTGTAAACGACACCAAATATGTGGCTCCCTCTTCTCCTGAAAGTCCCACTTTCGCTGGTGAATCGGTTCCAACGGACATCATAGATGTAAAAGAGAAATTGGACAGAGAGTTGGTTGTGAATTCATATTGGCATTCCAATACTTTCTTGATGATCAAGAGAGCCAACAGATGGTTTCCTGTCATTGAGCCAATACTGGCCAAAAACGGAATTCCTGATGACTTTAAATATTTGGCATTGATTGAAAGCGGGCTCACGAATGCAGTGTCCCATGCCGGAGCTACTGGCTTTTGGCAGTTTATGAAAGCTACCGGTCAATCTTATGGTTTGCAAGTCACCAGTGAAGTTGATGAACGCTACCACGTTGAGAAATCTACAGAAGCTGCATGCCATTATTTGCGCGACGCTTATGACAAGTTCCATAGCTGGACTTTAGTAGCGGCATCTTACAATATGGGAATGGCTGGACTAGGAAGACGTCTTTCTGAGCAGCAAGTTGATACGTACTACGATCTTCTGTTGAATGCGGAAACAGCGCGTTACGTGTACCGAATTGCTGCAGTAAAGGAGATCTTCGATGAGCCCGAAGCTTATGGGTTTTTCATTGCTGATGAGGATTTGTATTCTCCTTACCTGACTCACCTAGTAGAGGTAGACATGCCTGTTTCGGATTTCATCCAATTTGCTCAAGACCAGGGAATCAACTACAAAATCCTGAAAACATTGAACCCTTGGTTGCGAAAAGGTCAGCTCTCATCAACTAGTGGAAAAACCTTCGCTGTTAAGATCCCTAACGATACTTCTTTCAAACATTAAGCTTTAGAAATCGTGTTCGAACTGCTTGAGAATTTTGACCACCAGCTGATGATTTGGCTGAATAGCTTCCATGTAGATTGGTTGGACAGACCGATGTATATTCTTACACAAACGCTTGCCAGTGGGCCTTGGCTAATTTTTCTGCTGTACCTCCTTTACCTCAAGGGAGGATTTAAATACATAGGCCTCGTTGTATTGGGAATTGGTGTAGTCGTCTTGTTTTCGGATCAATTATCAGTTCATCTATTCAAAAATGTATTCATGCGATACAGACCTTCGCACAACCTTGATGTGAGTCCTTACTTGCATTTTGTTCATGATTGGAAAGGTAATCTTTACAAAGGGGGAGCTTATGGATTTGTTTCCTCGCACGCCACCAATTTCTTCGGTCTTTCGATGTTTCTTTGGCTATCATTAAAGCCTTCAAGAAAGTCACTCACATTGTTGATTTTTGGCTGGGCCACACTGATTTCATATACTAGAATATACTTGGGAGTTCATTACCCTTCGGATATAATCGGAGGTGCTTTACTAGGCAGTTTTATTGGGCTGGTCGTGTGGAAAATCAAAGACATCCTCAGAAAAAAGTACTTTGCACCAATGAATACTCAACAGACATGAATTGGTTAGCTGTTTTCATAGGTGGAGGATTGGGTAGTGTCTTGCGATACGGGCTCAGTATTTTACTTAAAGATAAATTCACCTCTTGGCCTGCCGGAACGATTTTGTCAAACGTATTAGCTACTGGATTACTTGCCCTATTCGTATGGATGCTAGGAGCCAAAATGATCCAGAATCAATCTACCCTAGGTCTTTTCTTAATGGTAGGTCTTTGTGGCGGCTTCAGTACTTTTTCGACATTTTCTCTGGAGACTTTTGGCCTAATTCGCAATGGCCTTGTGGGACTTGCTATGTTGAATATCGCCATCAGTATTGGCCTTTGTTTATTGGTCCTATTTATTCTGCTCCGCAAATCTTCATTTGTCTAAGATTAAATCATCGCAAGCAGGTGACTCCCGGAGGTAAGTATCGTTACATTTGTGGCACAAGAAATCTACTATGAAGCGATTGGCAGCACTAGCACTTCTTCTCATTGGATGTGCATCAAATCCGGCAAGTTCTATACCTACAGGCAACACCGACACCATTCCCACGGCTCCGAAACTAGTCGTAGGAATTGTGATCGACCAAATGCGTTACGATTACCTCACCAGGTACTATGATGACTTTTGTGAGGGAGGATTTAAGCGATTGATGGGTGAAGGATTCATGAGTCATGACCATCACTTTTCTTACGCGCCTACTTTCACAGGGCCGGGACACGCTTCCATTTACACCGGCACTTCGCCTGCTGTGCATGGAATTATTGCCAACGACTGGTATGATCGCAAACTAGGAAAAGTCATGTACTGCGCTTCTGATAGCACTTCAATTCCTGTCGGGACCGAGCAGGCTGCAGCTAAAATGTCGGCATACAGAATGCTTTCTTCAACGCTATGCGAAGAGCTCGAGCTTGCGACACAAGGTGAGTCAAAAACCATCGGCATCGCACTGAAAGACAGGAGTTCACTTTTACCAGTTGGCTCAGGCGGCGATGCTGCATATTGGTATATGGGAGGCACAGAAGGCAATTGGATCAGTTGTGAAGACTATATGAGCGAGCTTCCATCATGGGTGCAGAAGTTTAATGGAGAGGGTCATAGCGCTGAGCTACTGAAACAAGATTGGGAGCTTTTACTTGACCCAAAAGAATACAACGAAAGTCATGCCGACAACAACCCATATGAAGGTAAAATGGTGGGCAAAGTCTCTCCTACTTTTCCTTATGACTTAGAAGCTTTGGCTCCTGCGAATGGCAACTTCAGTATCCTGAAGGGAGTTCCCCATGGGAATACCATTACAATTGAGTTTGCAAAAGCAGCAATTGAGGCCGAACAGATGGGCGCCGACGACATTACCGATTTATTGGCCCTGAGCTTTAGTGCTACAGATTATGTTGGTCACCGTTTCGGGGTTGACGCCATGGAAACACAGGATATCTACTTGAGACTAGACCGAGAAATCGAGGCCTTTCTCAATTACTTGGACGAAAAAATTGGTCTTGAAAATGTATCGCTATTCGTAACAGGAGATCATGGTTCACCTCATGTACCTAGTTATTTGGAGCACCAAAAAATGAATGGAGGCTATTGGCAACCTGGAAATATGGTAGAAGATGTCAAAGCGATGTTGAACACACGCTATGGACAAGGAGAATGGGTATTGAACTACTCCAACGATCAATTCTTCCTGAACCACGATCTAATTTGGGATTCTAAAATAGACATCGCAGATATGCAGTCAGACATTGCAGCATATTGTCTCAAAATAGAAGGTGTCCACACAACTATCACCGCATCAAGCTTAATGATGTCTGAATTCAACAATGGAATCCACCATGTAATCCAAAGTGGATATATGGCCAAGCGGTCAGGTGATGTTATGGTAGTTACCAATCCTGGATGGATCACTTATGGTCGGACAGGAACAACGCACGGAAGTCCCTTTGCTTACGATACACACGTACCTCTAATACTTTTCGGAAATGGTATTGCTCCGGCCGACCATTACAAACGAACATATATCAAAGACATCGCCCCAACGGTTGCAGCGATTATGGGGATTCAGATGCCAAATGGCAGCACAGGACGCGTGATTCATCAGGCTATCGAACGTTAAACGCTCCGCGAACTTTTGCACATGAAGGGAATTAAGTACGAAATAAGTTATGAGAAGCCACACCGCCATATTGTAGACTTCAAAGCTCAATTCCCGGTACTCGGAAGAAGCGAAATAGAGCTCAGTTTATCTTTATGGCGACCAGGCAGATATGAAGCTGCAAACTATGCTTCAAAAATACTATCCATCTCATTTTCTCATCAAGGGAGATCCTTGTCTGCAAATAAATCGAGAGTTAACAGCTGGAAAATAGAAAGTGAGGGGCTAGAATACATTGAAGTGAGCTACTCTTTCTATGCCGATCACTTTGACGCTGGTGGTTGTTGGCTCGATGACGAACAGCTCTATTTAAACCCTGTAAACTGCATTCTATTTGATGTAGAAAACCAAGAATTGGGCTACGAGATTGATCTAGATCTTCCCGAGGGCTTCAAAGTTGCAAGTCAGCTTGGATATGGAGAAATCCGCTCATTGCAATCTCCGAGCTTTGATGAATTGGCCGAAGCTCCATTCATTTGCTCGCAGAGCTTAACCCACCGAACATTCGAAGCAAGCGGAGTCTTAATTCATATATGGATCCAGGGAGAATTTCTATTTGATCTTGACAAATTCGTAGAAGACCATCGTTTATTTACCGAAGAGCAAATCAAAGATTTTGGGTTCTTCCCGAGTGAGGACTACCACTTTCTTTATCACATTCCGCATGTGCGAGCTTATCACGGAGTTGAGCACAGCAGGAGTACAGTGATTTCAATGGGGCCTTCGGCGAAATCGGGTGAGACGAAATTTTACCATGACCTTATAGGTATCGCTAGTCACGAATTGTATCACACGTGGAATGTGAAGCAACTTCGTCCAAAAGTACTTACTCCATATAATTACCGCGAACCACGAACAAGTGCTTTGGGATTTATTTACGAGGGAGTCACGACCTACTTAGGTGATAAATATTTGTGGACAACCAAAGTATACGACGATGAAGAGTACGCTCACGAACTGGCATTAAAAGTACTTCGACATCTTCACAATCCGGGGCGTTTATCTCTCTCACTTGCCGATTCCTCGATTGATACTTGGGTGGACGGCTATATCCTAGGGACACCCTGGAGAAAAGTATCGATATACAATGAGGGAGCTCTTGTATCTATGATTATTGATGCTAAGATTCATGCATTGAGCGGAGGAGACCTAGGGATTGAGCATTGGATGAAAATGCTGATGCGGCGTTGTCCGTTGGCCAAAGGAGGCTATGAGCAAGACGATCTTGAAGCCACATTGCTAGAAGTGTGTGGCTGGGATTCTGTTGAATTTTTCCGAAATTACGTTTATGGGACAGGTGACCTTATAGCCCTGGTTAAGAATTCTCTGCTCGAATTGGGCTGGAAACTGTCTCTGGGTGAAAATCCAAAACTTCACGAATGTAAGTTTGGCTTCAAAATGGACAAAAAGAGTCTCGTAGTTGGGATTTACCCGGGATCAGCGGCTGAAGAGCTGGGTTTATGGCTCGGTGATTTAGTTGAAAATGTAGATGAAAATGAATTGATCTACGTGCGAAAATCAAACGGAGAACGAAAGGTTATGCATTTGCCTTTAGGCTCAAAAAAATGTTATCCTATCTCCAAAATTGTACGCGATTGATCTCTTTATAGTCTGAAAATCAGGGGCAAATGACAGCGCCGTTGAATAACTCTATTGCATCTGCTCATCGGAAACTGCGAATAATTTGTATCATTGAGTAAACTAATATCAACTCTATGAAATTAATAATCGCACATCAGGAGCAATATTCACGTGGAGAATTGCTCGTTCGTTCATTTTTTGGCGTCTTTTATATTGCAATTCCGCACACGTTTATCTTATTCTTTCTTCAAATCGCTGCTGGATTCTTGCAATTCCTTTCTTTTTGGGCCATTCTTTTCACAGGGAAGTATCCTGAAAGCTGGTTTAAATTCCAAGAGCAGGTTCTACATTGGAGAATTCGATTAAATGCTAGTTTACTGAACTTGGTTGATGGATATCCTCCGTTTGGCTTAGATGCTCAAATGCCGGGTATTGAATTTGAAGTACCATATATTGAAAATTCAAATCGTGTTTCGGTATTGCTAAGAGCCGTTTTCGGAGCTTTCTATGTTGTTCTCCCGCACATGTTCATACTCATGTTCAGAATGTTGGCGACATACTTTCTATTGTTCGTCGCATGGTGGGCGGTTCTATTTACTGGAAAGTATCCAAAAGGAATGCATGATTTCAATGTAGGAACATTGCGTTGGATAATGCGAGTAGGAGTTTATCTCATGTACATGGATGATAATTACCCGCCATTTTCAGGTGCCGAGTAATATGGACTCAAGTCAATTAACAGGCATAGCAGTTCCTCAGCCGGAGGAAATAACCGTTTCAGAACGGGAAGACGCAATGGGCGCTTATCTTATGATGTTTGCGTCTCTTGCGGCTGGCTTGCCCTTGCCTATAATAAATCTAGTAGCTTCGATTGTTTACTATTTCGTCAATCGGGAGAAGGGAAAGTTTGTTCACTTTCACTGTCTGCACTCCCTCTACGCTCAGATCCCTAGCTCCTTATTGAATGCAGGTGGAATGTTTTGGGGATTGCGCATTGTGTTCGACATCTTGCCGTTCGACGACACTTTCAAAGCATACCTAATTGTGGTCGCTTTGGCCAATCTTCTTTACTTCGCTTTTAGTATTGTTGCTGCCGTCAGGGCAAGACAGGGCCGATTCTTTTACTTTGTCTTTTTTGGAAAAATTGCATTTCAACAGGTGTATGGTGCTGATGATCGCGGGGATAAGGAAAAGACCATTTCCAATAAGGCACCAAAGTTCTAGAGCCGAGGTGAAGCCCCATTAGACCATTATCATTTTAAATATTTCGCCTTCGGCAAATGCTGAGCAGTCTTTAATCTTGAGCTCCGAACAGAGCATATTGAATGATGTTAGACCCCATCTGCAAGGCACTGGTCCTGGTCTCTTCAGAATCCTTGTGAACTTCCCAATCTTCCCAACCATCTCCTAAGTCACACTCAAAATCGTAGAAACAGACTAGGCGTCCTTCGAAAAGAAGTCCTAACCCTTGAGGCGGTCTTTCGTCATGCTGATGAACCTTTGGAAGACCTTTATTGAAATTAAATTGCTGGTGATAGATGCTATGTTCAAAGGGAAGTTCAACAAATTCCAGTTCTGGGAAAACTCTTTTCATTTGTGTGCGTACAAATTGATCCATTCCATAGTTATCGCTGATATGCAAGAAACCACCCCCGATCATATAATTCCTCAGGTTTTCGACCTCGGAAGCACTAAAAACAACATTTCCATGACCGGTCATATGGATCAGGGGATAATTGAACAAATCGGGGCTTCCAACTTCGACATAAGGGGGCTCTTCTGCGATATTTGTGCCGATTTGAGCATTGCAAAACTGGATCAAATTGGGAATACTGGTCGGATTTGAGTACCAATCGCCCCCTCCGCTATACTGCAAAACAGCTATTTCATATGTGGCTCCAGACTGAGCTACCGAATACGCCTGTATGGCAGTAACAGCAAGTAATACAAAGAGATTTTTTATCATCATTTCACACAAAATATAATCGACACGAAGGTAAGGTTTGACAACATAACAACGTCATCGAAAACCTATTGTTTAAATAGTTTTCACAAAAATAGGTTGTTTGAGTATATTTGCGCCTTCGTAATTCTAAACTGTTAACTCAGGTAATATGCAAAATAAAAGTGCCATTTGGCTGTTTACTATTCTCCTAACTATTTCAGCTCTTTACATTCTGTCATTTAGTTTTGTTTCAAGTAATTTTGAAAGCAAGGCTGAAGCTTATATCAATGGAATGTACTCTGACTCTTTACACGCTCTTCATCCGAACGATCCGGATCTAGTCGACGAGGAGCTTAGATCACTTTCTGATAAGTACCTTAGAGATAGTGCAAAAGTTCAGGTAGTTCCAATTATTGGACTCACCTATGAAGAGGTAAAACAGAAAGAGCTAAACCTTGGACTGGATTTGAGGGGAGGTATGAGTGTTACACTCGAAGTGTCTCTTCCTGATTTGGTAATCGCATTGAGCGACAACGACCCAACTCCTGTATTCCGCAAAGCTGTTGCTGAGGCAAAGCTTATGCAACAATCTGATGATGCTGACTACATTACGCTTTTTGAGCGTTCTTGGGGTGATCAAGACTCACCGGTTGAGCTATGGAGAATTTTCCACAAACAAGAAACTAAGGAGCTCTTCCCTGCTCGTAGCACAGACGATGAAATATTCGCCACTCTGCGAAGTGAAGCTGTCCAAGCAATTGACAACACGGAGAACATCATCAAAAAGCGTATTGACCAATTTGGTGTTGCGCAACCGACTGTTCAAAAGCAGAGTTTCTCAGGACGTATATTAGTTGAACTTCCAGGAGTAAAGGACCGCGAAGGAATCACTAAGAAGTTAAAGAGTACTGCAAACCTTGAATTTTGGAATGTATATCGTACACAAGAAGTTTTTCAAAGCTTCGTAGCTGCGAACAATGCACTTGCTCTATCGAACAATCCTGAATTGTTTGAAGAGGATGCTAAAGATTCTACAGAGGTAGCAACTGACGTGGCTGATGCTGCAGCAGAAGCCGTTGAGGAACTCACCGAAGTTTTGGCGGGAGATTCTTTAGACGAGCTACTTGATCCAAATGATCTTATTGATCCTAGCGAAGGAGATTTAGATACTGCTGACGATATTTCTGATGAAGAAAGACGAAAGCGCAGTCCGCTTTTCAGTAAGCTATCAATGAACCAACAAGGAAACTCTTGCATCGCAGGATTTTCAGTTGAGTCAGACATGGATGATGTGACTCGTATGTTACGATCTTCTGAAGTTCGTGGCAATTTGCCACAGAATCTTCGTTTGCTATGGGGAGCTCAGCCAGAGAATACTACAGATGACGGACAAGACGTTTACGCCTTGTATATGATCAAGGACGACAACAACGGCAAGCCTAGACTTGATGGTTCTGCAATTGTTGATGCACGTGCCGAATTTGATTTTGGTGAGCCTATCGTTACAATGGCCATGGACGCTGCAGTTGGTACTCCAACGTGGAGAGACATGACAGAAAAGGCTGCGGCTGATTCTAAGCGACCTATCGCAGTAGTGATGGACAGCCTGGTTTATTCTGCTCCTTCTGTTAACGAGCCAATCGCCAACGGAAGATCACAAATCTCTATGGGTGGAAATCGTTCAGTAAATGACAAGCTTAAAGACGCTCAAGGTCTTGCTAGTTTGCTCAAAGCAGGATCACTTCCAGCACCAGCTAGAATTGTAGATGAATACACAGTAGGACCTTCATTGGGTCAAGCAAACATTGACAGTGGACTTATATCCTTCTTGATTGCTTTGCTTGTGATCCTTGTATACATGGTCTTCTATTATAAAGGAGCTGGTCTTGTATCTAACATCGCACTGATTGCGAACCTATTCTTCTTGATTGGAGCATTGGCTTCATTGGGAGCTTCATTAACTCTTCCTGGTATTGCCGGTATCGTTTTGACGATCGGTATGGCAGTTGATGCCAACGTTCTTATTTATGAGCGTATCAAAGAGGAGATGAGAAACGGCAAAGGATTGGGTGCAGCGGTAAAAGATGGATATGGCAAAGCCTATTCTGCGATTATCGATGCAAACATTACAACCTTGTTGACTGCGATTATCTTATTTGCTTTTGGTTCAGGTCCAATACAAGGATTTGCAACTACATTGATCACTGGTATCTTCACATCTTTGTTCTCAGCAATTATCATTACTCGATTGATCTTCTTCAACCGTTTAGAGAAGAAGAAGTCAATTAGCTTCTGGACAAACATAACAAAGGATTGGTTCACTAAGATGAACTACCAATTTGTTGCCAAGCGTAAAATCTTCTATGTAGTGAGTGGTGTTATCATCCTTGCTGGTATAGGAAGTATGGCCACTCGTGGTTTGGACTACGGTATCGACTTCGAAGGTGGTAGCTCATTTACAATTGCATTTGACGACCAAGTAGACGACGGTAAGTTACGCGAGTCTATGGCTGTTGCATTTACCGAGGATGGAGTCAAGGGTAACCCGAAAATCCAATCAATTGGTAATACAGGCGCCAAGTACAAGATTGCTACAACATTCTTGATCAAAGACGATAGTGTAGACAAAGACGAGCGTGTCATTGCCGCATTGGAAAGTGGACTGGCTGATTTTGGAGACTATGAAAAAGAAGAGGTTATTAAAGTAGACCCTACTATTTCAGATGATTTCCGAAGAGGTGCTCGAAACGCGACAATTTTGTCTCTGATCGTTATATTCCTTTACATCTTCATTCGTTTCCGTAAATGGCAATATGGTGTTGGCGCTTTGATTGCGATGGTACACGACGTTTTGATCGTACTCTCATTGTTCTCTTTGCTTTATGGTGTGCTTCCATTCAGTATGGAAATCAACCAGGCCTTCATTGCAGCAATTCTGACGGTTATCGGTTACTCAATCAATGATACAGTGGTTGTATTTGACCGTATACGTGAGTACTTAGGTGAGAATAAGAAAGGCGACGACAAGGTGATTATCAACAATGCGTTGAATAGCACATTGAGTCGTACTATCAACACTTCACTTTCAACGTTTATCGTACTACTGACAATCTTTATTTTCGGTGGAAACGATATCAAAGGATTCTCTTTTGCTTTGATGATTGGAGTTGTCGTAGGAACATATTCATCGATATTTATCGCTACTCCATCTGTAATCGACATGTCGAAGTCAAGACAAGTTGAAGGATAAAAGAGTATTGAAAAAATAATTAAAGCCGTCTCGAATCTGTTAGCAGATTTGAGACGGCTTTTTTATGTTCGTTAAAACGTTCAAACACCGCGCTCAACCCACTGTGCAAAGATTATTTTTGTAATCAAGGTTAAAAGCAACTATATCCATTACCAATTCCTTAATTTTGTCTCGTGGGAGCCGCAGAAATTTTCATCATACTAGTCATCTACTTAATGTTCTTTGGAGCAAAGAGCATTCCGAGTACAGCAAGAACTCTTGGTCGCGCATACCGGCAATTCAAGGATGCCACTTCAGACATCCAGCGTGAGATCATGGACAATACACAAGATGTCCAGAAAGAGATCAAGGCTACCACGAAAAAAATCAAGGACCAAGTCGATCTTCCTGAATGAACATGTATCTACTCTTAGTTTCAGGGTTTGCCGTCCTCATTTTTGGAGGCGAACTACTTGTTCGAGGAGCAGCAGGACTAGCTCTAAAATCTCGAATATCTCCTCTCGTTGTTGGATTAACTGTTGTTTCAATAGGAACATCAGCTCCTGAGTTGTTTTCTAGTCTGCAAGCAGTGTGGCGCGACAGTGCCGAAATTGCCGTGGGCAATGTCATTGGATCGAACATTGCCAATTTAGGATTGGTTCTGGCAATTACCGCATTGATATTTCCTATTGCCGTTGACCGACAAGTCTTGCGACAAGACTGGCCCATGATGGTTATTGCGACTTTGGCCTTTTTCTTCTTTTCTCTGGACGGCAGATTGGTTTTTCTAGACGGTCTAATTTTCATCGTTACGCTTACATTCTTCACTGTATATCTCATTGTTCGTTCACGAATGCAGTCCAAAGAGCGAGAGCATCTTGAAGAAAGTGATGAGTTTGTCAAAGTCGCCAAGCAGCCATTTGTAAAATTGCTCGTCCTGATCCTTTTAGGATGCATTGGGCTCTACTTTGGATCCAGTTGGTTCCTAGATGGCGCAATACAACTTGCTTCCCAATTTGGAGTCTCTGATCACGTCATAGGCGTCACTGTGGTCGCTTTTGGAACCTCGGTTCCCGAATTGGCCGCTTCCGGCATAGCAGCCTTCCGCAAGCAGAGTGATATTTCAATTGGCAACCTGATTGGCTCAAACATCTTCAACGTTTTAGGTGTGTTGGGTGTTACCTCAATGGTTAGTCCGCTCGTAATTTCAGAAGAAATCATGGCATGGGATTTCTATTGGATGCTTGGAATCGCCTTGCTTTTGTTTCCAATGATATTTTTCAAAAAGAAGATTGGCCGAATTGATGGTATTCTCTTGTTGGCATGCTATGCAGCCTATATCGCATTTTTAGTAGTTCGTAAATGACACCCGAGATCATTTTTCAAGATGGAAAACATGAATTGATTTTGGTCCAGGACTTTATTGACGACCTCCACTACTCTGCGCTCCACTCTTCGATCGACTGGCAGGAACATCATCTAAAGTTATTCGGTAAAGAAGTTGCCGAGCCACGACTATCTCAATGGTACGGACCTCGATATACCTATTCTGGAAAAAGTAGATCGGCTAAGACCATGCCCAAGCTTTTGCAAAGTATATGCTCGCAGATCTCCTCCTACAGCAATTTCGAATTGAATAGTGTCCTTGCGAATCTATACCGCAGAGGCCAAGACTCGATGGGATGGCATGCCGACAATGAATCTGAGATAGATCAAGAGTTAATTGCCTCATATAGTATTGGAGCAGAGAGGATATTTGCAGTTCGCGATTCGAACAAACTTAGGACCAATATAGTGCTACCTTCCAACTCCCTACTTCTCATGAAAAACATGCAAGAAGGTCATCAACACGCAGTTCCCAAAACGCAGAAAGATGTGGGACCAAGAATCAACCTCACCTTTCGACGGGTCAAGACCGGATGACAATTTTAGAATAGTACATTTGTAAAAACATGTAAAGCATGTCCATACACGGAAAAATAAAAAGAGTTACTACGCATACTCTCCTCGACATGAAGTCCAAAGGAGAAAAGATCTCAATGCTTACGGCCTACGACTACTCGATGGCGAAAATTGTGGATCAGGCGGGAATAGATATCATTCTGGTAGGCGATAGTGCCTCCAACGTAATGGCAGGTCATGAAACAACCTTACCCATCACCTTGGATCAAATGATCTACCATGCCTCAAGCGTGGTGCGAGGTATCCAACGATGCTTGGTGGTTGTGGATCTTCCTTTTGGAACATACCAAGGTAATTCCAAGGAAGCATTAACCTCCGCAATTCGCATCATGAAAGAAAGTGGAGCCCATGCAGTGAAACTTGAAGGAGGAAGAGAAATTGTCGAGTCCGTTGATCGTATTCTCACTGCGGGCATACCCGTGATGGGACATCTTGGTCTCACTCCACAATCGATCTATAAGTTTGGAACCTATGTTGTTCGAGCCAAAGAGGAAGAAGAAGCTGATCGACTCAAAAAAGACGCTATGCTGCTGGAACAATCGGGGTGTTTTGCGATCGTTTTGGAGAAAATACCTGCTACTCTCGCTACTGAAGTAGCCGCATCTGTGAGCATTCCATGCATCGGAATTGGAGCTGGAGGAGGTGTTGACGGACAAGTGCTGGTCGTGCATGACATGCTTGGGATTACTGAGGAGTTCTCACCACGATTCTTGAGAAGATACCTTGATTTAGGAGATCAAATGAAAGGAGCGGTGCAAAATTATATTCGCGATGTGAAGTCAAAAGACTTCCCGAATGAAAATGAACAATACTAGAAGCTAGTCTTCATTACTGCTGGATCCTTGAGGTCCAAAAACACACAAGACCATGGCCATCAAACGAGATCATGAGTGGGTAAAGAACCCCAAGACACCGATTATAATGAGTGACCCGAACAACATTCAGGTCCTCTATGAAGACAATCACATCATTGCTGTCAACAAACGCAACTCCGATATTGTCCAAAGTGATATCAGTGGAGACACCACTCTATGTGAGGTGGTTAAAGAATTTGTTCGCATAAAATACAAAAAGCCTGGCAAGGCATTTATAGGCACCGTTCACCGATTGGATCGACCGGTTTCTGGTGTGATATTATACTCTCGCACCACCAAGGCACTCAACCGTCTGCATAACATGTTCAAGTACCGTGAAATGCAAAAGACCTACTGGGCTGTTGTTCGCAACCGTCCGCCAGAAATGGAGGCCACGATAATAAACTACTTGAGTAAAAATGAGAAACAAAACAAAAGTTATTGTTTCGACAAACCTGCCGACGGCCGGAAAGAATCTGAATTGCGCTATGCAGTTGTGGGTAAGAGCAACGAGTATTATTTCTTAGAAGTATATCCGAAGACAGGAAGGCATCATCAAATTCGAGCTACACTCGCAAGTATAGGTTGTCCGATTAAAGGAGACATCAAGTACGGAGCAAACAAGGCCAACAAGAATGCTTCCGTACATTTGCATGCCCGTCAAATCGAGTTTGTTCATCCCGTTAAGAAAACACCTATTCGAGTTATAGCTCCGCCACCAGAAGATGCTATCTGGGATGAATTTGTAAAACTCTCGCACGGACTTAGTAAGGACAAAAAAAGGAGCTCCCAATCAGAAGCTCCTTGAATTCGTTTTATTGACACGAATGATTATCCTTCCATAGCGGCAAGGTATCTCTCGGCATCCAAAGCGGCCATGCAACCTGTTCCCGCAGCTGTTACAGCCTGTCGATAAGTTTTATCAGCAGCATCACCGCAAACAAAGACACCCGCTACATTTGTTTTAGATGTTCCAGGAACATTTAAAATATATCCTTGAGGATCCAAATTGAGGTAATCTTTAAACACGTCCGTATTTGGCTTATGTCCGATGGCCACAAAGAAGCCTGTAATCTTCAAATCTCGTGTTTCCTTTGTTTCTCGATTCATAACACGCGCTCCTTCTACTCCTTCAGCACCAAGAACCTCTACGGTCTCATGATTGAATAGAATCTCAATATTCTTGATTGACTTTACGCGGTTCTGCATAGCTTTCGACGCTCTCATTTCGTCACGTCGTACGAGCATATAAACCTTATTGCATAGTTTGGCTAGATAACTAGCTTCTTCTGCCGCAGTATCACCTGCTCCTACAATAGCTACATCTTGTCCTCGGTAGAAAAAGCCGTCGCAAACTGCACAAGCCGAAACACCTCCACCAGCATCTCTCAATCGAATCTCTGACTCAAGACCCAACCACTTTGCCGAAGCACCTGTCGAAATAATCACAGTATCAGCAGTGATAGTTTTCTTGCCATCGTCTATCTCAACGCTGTGTTTAGAACCCGAAAAATCAACTTTCGTCACCCAACCTGAGCGAACGTCAGTATCGAATCGCTCTGCTTGTTTCTGAAAATCAACCATCATTTGTGGCCCATCAATTCCCTCAGGATATCCCGGGTAATTGTCCACCTCAGTAGTTTCAGTCAATTGTCCACCCGGCTGCAATCCCTGATATAGAACTGGTTTTAGGTCTGCTCTTGCTGCATAAATTGCGGCTGTATATCCTGCTGGTCCCGAACCTATGATCAGGCACTCAACATGTTCAGTATTCTCACTCATCTTTTGTATAATTTTACGGGGGCTAAATTAGCAAATTTGACGCGTCAATTTGTGTCATAATTATTACAGTAAGGTATTGATGTTGGATTGGTTATGCACAAGGCAAATATCGTTTATGCAAAAGAGTAGAATTATCGCCTCTGAATTGACTTCCGTTTTCACCAAAATTTTCATTCTGGCAGGTTCTTTGATATGTTTGCCACATGCGAACTATATTTCTGTTTCTCTTACTTCTTCAAACACCTAGTATTCCCAAGGAAGAACTTTTGGGTCAGTTTGACCAATCTCAACACCCCGACTTCATCCTTGTCGAAACAAAGCATGCTTCTAAACCAGGCCTCTATTTGCGCATCGAGACATATGAAGCTTTCAAAAAAATGGCCGATCAAGCAGCGAAAGATGGAGTTAAGCTCACAATAGTATCGGCTACACGCAATTTCAATTACCAAAAAGGAATTTGGGAACGCAAATGGAATAAACCCAAATACATGGGCTGGCAGTCAATGAATAAAACTCAGGACATACTAAGATACAGCTCAATGCCAGGCACTTCCCGACATCATTGGGGCACCGATATCGACCTCAACCAATTGGAAAATAGCTGGTTTGAGCAAGCGGAGGGTAAAAAACTATACAACTGGCTTACTCTGCATGGCGCCGACTTTGGTTTTCAACAAGTCTATACGTCGCAGGAAAATGGGAGAACTGGATATCAGGAGGAGAAATGGCATTGGTCTTACATGCCTTTGGCTAAAAATTTCTTGGCCGAATACTTAAGGAAAATCAGCTATTCCGACCTCAATGGATTTGAGGGTGACGCTACTGCTGCTGACGTAAAAGCCATTAGAAACTACGTTAAAGGAATCGAATAACAACACGTTTAACGAAGGTTTGTCCGCACTGCTCGAACAGCCATAAAGCCCTAATTAACAGCGGATTCGGATCGGTATTACCCATCTTTCGAATAGACTATTGTTGAGAAATTTGCACTTTCTCATTGTTAAGATCTCA
>JBLHIB010000012.1:0-44794 GCA_047615865.1 Gammaproteobacteria bacterium | reverse complement strand
CGTGGTGAGCGCCATCACATGCCCAAGAACGAGCATGAGCATCATTTGAACGGCAAACACGAGCAAGGAGCCATTCCACAATCCGGATTCCCATTCGGATGCTAGGAAGAGGCTATAATCCCCGAACCCTTCATCCGCAGGGATCGTAAAAATTAACGCGAAAAGGAAAGCCAGCACAGTAAGCACCACGGCAATGGTGAACGGAGCTGGCAAAAGCGTTTTAAAAAGTGCGGAAAACCGATCGGCGAAGTTCTTCATGCTTTGGAAAGGTGTGGTCAGAGATTGATCTGACTATGACGCTAAGTTATCCAAATCCATGTTTCTGCCAATTGAAAAGGAGACAGAAGCTTATCGGTGAGGGAATTGAGCCTAAAGGCAAATAAATAAGAAGGCTTGACAGAATTGTATTCCGTCAAGCCTCTTAAGTTTCTTTTATTTAAAACGGCAGATCATCATCTTCACCTTCATCGACCTTTACTGGGTCAATTGTAGGGAATGATTCAGGAGAAGGAGGAGCTTGTCCACCAGCAGCTGCAGCAACAGCCGCCGACTCAATTTTCCAACCGACAAGGTTGTTAAAGTAACGGCCATTCCATTCTCTACCACGTACATCAAAATGTACAGTTACGCGCTCGCCAGGCTGCTTGCCTGCAACCATCTCGCTGCGTTCTTTGTGCAATTCGAAGATGATATCTTGCGGATATTGTTCTTCTGTAGTGATGACAAACTCGCGCTTGAAAAATCCGCTATCGAATTTTTGCTCATCCATTACTACTTTTATTACACCAGTCAAATCCATAATACTAAAGTTTATTGTTATCTAATTCATCCATTGTTGAAAGTGAGCAAGGTGAGCCAAGCTTCTTCAACTTTATTGTTCTCCAAAAGGTCTTTTGCACGTATGTGCAGCAACTCTTCCATTTTCTGTGCATCATCTTGGTGATCCACGAAAAGCTCAGCAACTTCGATGAGTTTGTACTCATTTACAGAAGTTTCATCGGGCAACTGCTCAATGTTTCCCAACTGGCCTAAATTGTTGCCTGTAAGAATCTTCGAATTTCGGATATCTTGAGGGATTTTGTCTACTCCAATCCCCAAACGTTTTACAGGTTTTTCAACTTCGAATAAGGCCTCACCATTGGCTCTTACATACCAGTTGCCTCCGCATCTTCCAACGAGGTCTATCTTCTTAGTATCGATCTTTCCATTTTCATCAAGAACGCTTTCATCGATGTGAATTTTCACCACTTCGCATACAACTAGATTGCCCGCTCCGCCTTCGTTTCCTAACTCTATCACCTCTTTAACGATGCATTCAAATTGTACCGGTGACTCTTTAACACGAGCAGGTTTAATTAGATCAGAAGGTATAGGAGTGAGACCCGTTTTCTCAAATTCACTGATATCGGAAGGGTAATCTGTGCTCGCCAAAGAGCATTGCTGCACGATGGCATGGTTCACAACGTTGATAACTACTTCTGGAACGCGCTTCACATTTTCGAAAGTATGCTTCGTCGTATTGTTCATTCCGCGTCGCGCTGGGGAGAAAATAGCGATTGGCGGATTGGCACTAAATACATTGAAAAAGCTAAAAGGAGCCAAGTTTGGTTGTCCGTCTTCATCGATCGTACTCGCAAAAGCGATTGGTCGAGGAGCAATAGCTCCTAACAAATAGCCGTGAAGAACACCAATACTTACTTCGGAAGGGTCAATAGAGATCATGCGAAAATTTTCCGCAAAGGTAGCAATCAGAGTCGTTCTACCTGCTCAATTGAGGCAAGGACTTTCTCTTTCAGGCTTTCTTTGTAATTGGCCACTCGCTTCAAGACGTCAGAATTACCGGCTCCAATTATTTGCGCAGCTAAAATACCTGCATTCTTACCGCCATCAAGGGCTACGGTAGCAACCGGAACTCCACCTGGCATTTGAAGAATTGAGAGCACGCTATCCCATCCATCAATAGAATTCGAGGACTTGATAGGGACACCAATAACTGGCAATGGAGTGAGTGAAGCTGTCATTCCCGGAAGATGGGCAGCACCTCCAGCACCGGCGATTATGACTTTCAGACCGCGATCAACAGCGGTTTTGGCATAATCGACCATTCTTTCAGGCGTGCGATGAGCTGAAACTACAGTCATTTCGTATGCAACATCTAGCTCTCTGAGTATTTCAGCAGCCTGCTTCATGATTGGTAAATCAGAAGCGCTTCCCATGATGATTCCTACTTCAGCCATTGCAATTTGATTTTGTACTTGACAAAGTTACCATTGATAAATCATTCCTACTATGACTGCGGTAAACAGACAAGCTAGGGTTCCTCCAAGAAGTGCTCTCATACCTAGTTTAGAAAGCAGGCCTTTCCTTGTTGGCGCAAGAGAACCAATGCCCCCAATTTGGATCCCTATAGAGGCAAAATTGGCAAAACCACACAAAATATATGTGGACATAATGATCGATTTATCCTCGGAAAAAGCTCCGGCACTCTTCATATCGCCAAGTGAAATGTATGCCAAGAACTCATTGAGGACAGTCTTTTCGCCAAGTAACTGACCGACCAAGACCATATCACTAGAGCTCACACCGAGCATCCAGGCAATAGGAGCGCATAAATAGCCCATCAAGAACTGAAAGGACAAACCGTCAAAATTGGTACTTGCGGCAATTGACTCATTGAGTCCCGTGATTTCACCGACCCAACCTAGACCGCTATTTACACCATAAATTAGGGCCGTAAAGACCAGGAGCATTCCAGCAACATTGACTGCTAATTTGATTCCATCTGTTGTCCCGTTTGCGATTGCCTCTAGGGAATTGGCCCCCATTTTATCTTTGGCAATTTCTAGTTTATCGTCGAAAGTCTCTTTTTCCGGAACGATCATTTTTGCTGCGAGGATAGCAGCAGGCGCAGATAGTATTGACGCTGACAATAGGTGAGTTGCAAATTTTATACGTTCGGCTTCAGAGTCACCACCGAGGAAGGCTATGTATGAAACAAGCACTGACCCAGCAATTGTAGCCATACCGCCGGTCATCAATGACATCATTTCTGAACGTGTCATCTTGTTTAGGTATGGCTTCACTAGCAATGGAGCTTCTGTCTGCCCGAGGAAAATATTTCCAGCGGCTGCCAAGCTCTCTGCTCCAGAAATTCGAAGTACTCGCTTCATTACCCATGCAAAAGCGTAGACAATTTTTTGCAGAACGCCCCAATAGTAGAGCAAACTGGTCACTGCAGAGAAAAAGATGATAGTAGGAAGGACACGGGCGGCAAAAACGAAGCCGCTTGAACCTCCTGGAGCAGTTAGTTCTGATCCAAAGATCATTCTGGCTCCTTCGACTGAGATTTCAGAAATTATGCTGAATAGACCAGCGATCCACTGAAAGACGTCCTTCACTCCTGGTACTTTAAGAATAAGTACAGCAAGAACTATTTGGCTGACAAGAGCCACCCAAACTAGTCTCCAAGGAATTGCTTTTCGGTTTTCGGAGAACAACCAAGCGATTCCCAAGAGGAATCCTAAACCCAACAAGCCGCGTAAAATATCCATAAGTCCGAAAGATAGGAAACAGAAATGGTTCCTTGCTAAGATTGTCCTTTACGACGATTTATTTCGTCTCGAATGTTCGAAGCTCTTTCGTAGTCCTCTTTATCGATGGCTAGGGCAAGCTGTTTTTCCAGATCGTCAATGGACAATTCTGTATCATCCGCCGGAGCAGTGAGTTCTTCAATGTCAATTTCTTGATCATCATCTTCAACCCCTTCTTCATCGGCATCAACACCAGCAGTATCTAAGATAAAGTCGTAGCAATAAATTGGACAGTGGAAACGAACAGCAAGTGCCACGGCATCTGAAGTTCGAGCATCAATTTCTGCACTTCGGCCATCTTGGATAGCGATGACTTTGGCAAAGAAAATCCCTTCTATAAGGTTGTAGATGATAACTTCTTCTACATCAATCGTGAACGCATTAGAGAAACTCTTGAATAGATCGTGAGTAAGTGGTCTACTCGGAGTCATTTTCTCAAGTTCAATGGCAATGGCCTGTGCTTCATGTCCTCCTATAACGATGGGAAGCTTTCGGTTCCCTTGGGTTTCGCTGAGCACAAGGGCGTATGCACCACTTGTAGAACCGCTAGGAGCGATATCACTTATTTCTAACTCAATTTTATTCATAGTACAAACGAAGTCTTCCGTATGCCGCGAAGATAAAAATTTCTCCTTGGTCCGCGTGTAGGATTATTCTGCACATAAATTTCAGGTGCAAAACAATATTAATGCGCTGCTTGAAAAGCTTTGAACGCCTCAGTCAATTTAGGTAAAACATCGAATGCATCGCCAACAACTCCGTAATCGGCGGCTTTGAAGAAAGGAGCTTCAGGATCTGTATTAATCACAACGATCACCTTACTACCATTGACACCTGCCAAGTGCTGGATAGCACCTGAGATACCAATAGCTATGTACAAGTTCGGTCGAATAGCGACACCTGTTTGTCCAACATGCTCGTGATGCGGTCTCCAACCAATATCGGCTACAGGACGAGAACAAGCAGTCGTTGCTCCGAGGACATTGGCCAAGTCTTCAACGATCCCCCAATTCTCTGGTCCTTTCATACCACGACCAGCTGAGACCACTAATTCTGCTTCTGGAAGCGGAATAGCTCCATCTGCCGAAGTAGGTCTAAATTCTTTGACTTTAACTCCTGCCGTTCCGAGGTCTCCAGAAAAAGCTTCCACTTGAGCGTTGCCGCCAATAGCTTTGAGTCCAACAGAGTTGGGCAAGACAGAAATCACTTTTTTATCTGTGTTCACCTTGACATAAGCCATGGCCTTTCCAGAAAAAACATTCTTTTTAATCTCTTCACCTGCGGGCAATTCAGTGGCACCTGCCACCAAACCTACATCCAAGCGTGCAGCAACTCTAGGAGCTACAGACTTACCTGTATTATCGTGAGAGAAAACGATTGTATTGGCTCCGCTAGAATTGGCCACCTGAACGACCAGTTTTGTCAACTGCTGAGAATCTTGGGTTGAGATACTAGAGGCGACAATAACTTTCGCGGCTCCGTAATTCCCCAATCCACCGTCACCGTCTATGTTACCATAAGTTACGGCTACAACCTCGTCGCCCATTGATGCTGCATAACTGACAGCCTCTAGTGAGCTTTTGGTGATTTTACCACCTATATTATCTGCAAAAACTAATGTTGGCATTTTCTAAACTTTTTGATGGACTTATATCACTTTCGCTTCAGTATGAAGCAATTGCACGAGCTCTTCTACGTTGTCAGCTGACACAAGCTTGACAGCAGCTTTAGCAGGAGGAAGCTCATATCTAATAATGGTAGTCGAAACCGAAAATTCTTGGGCGGCGACGATTTGCAGAGGTTTAGACCTAGCAGCCATGATGCCTCGCATGTTTGGAATACGCTGTTCGGCCATTCCTTTCGCTGCGGAAACCACCAATGGCAATTCTACCTCAACGATTTCGACACCTCCCTGAACTTCGCGTTCAAGCGTTGCTGTTGATCCCGCCACATCCATTTTCACGGCAAAAGACACAAAAGGAACATCCATAAGCTCAGCTACCATGCCGCCAACTACAGCTCCATTGTAATCAATTGTCTCTTTTCCTAATAGAACCAAATCGAATGAATTGTCTTTTGCATAGGCAGCAATTTGCTTTGCAACGAACAACGAGTCTTGTGGACTGGCATCAATGCGCACGGCATCATCAGATCCTATGGCCAATGCTTTTCTGATTATTGGATCACAGTCGGCACCGCCGACGGTAACAGTTGTAACCGATCCGCCATTAGCTTCTTTTAATTCAAGAGCGCGAACTAACGCATACCACTCATCATATGGATTCACGATAAACTGGACACCATTCTCATCGAAAGCGGTGCTGTTATCCGTAAAAGCAATGCGAGATGTTGTGTCTGGGGCCTTACTTATACAAACAAGTATTTTCATAAAACGCAGGATTTTTTTTTGTGGTTTCAAGCGAAGCAAATTTATGCAATTTTACCCCCTCAAAACACATGTTTTCGTCACGAATTTACAACAAAACTATTATGCGTGCATACCTTTCTGGTGTGATTGTCATAATTTAGCAGGAGGACATCCCTTTATTGGTCGAATAAAGCGAATTAATTCTCACAAGTTTCGATGAATAAGCGGTAGCTAAGCAATCCTTTACTAATTTTGCGCCCAGTAATTATTTGAGTCATGCGGGAAATACAATTTAGACAAGCTGTCGCCGAGGCGATGAGCGAAGAGATGAGACGAGATGAGCGAGTGTTCTTGCTTGGTGAGGAGGTAGCCGAATACAACGGTGCTTACAAGGCCAGTAAGGGGATGCTTGACGAATTCGGAGCTAAACGTATAATAGATACGCCAATTGCCGAACTTGGTTTCACTGGCATCGCTGTAGGTGCTGCAATGAATGGCTTGAGGCCAATAGTCGAGTACATGACTTGGAATTTCGCCATTTTGGCGGCCGACCAGATCATGAACTGCGCTGCTAAAATGCTTCAGATGTCGGGTGGTCAGTTCAATATTCCAATTGTTTTTCGTGGGCCAAACGGCACTGCGGGACAACTTGGCGCAACGCACTCCCAGAGTTTCGAATCTATGTATGCCCACGTACCGGGATTGAAGGTGATTACACCGTCAAATCCATATGACATGAAAGGATTGCTGAAGTCGGCCATTCGAGATGATGATCCAGTATTGATCATGGAGTCTGAAAAAATGTACGGAGACAAGGGAGATATTCCAGAAGGTGAATATTTAATTCCAATTGGCGTAGCAGATGTAACCCGCAAAGGAGATTCTTGCACGATCGTATCCTTTGGTAAAATAATGAAGACGGTTAACGCCGCTGCCGATGAATTGGCAGCGCAAGGAATCAACGTTGAAGTTATAGACTTACGCACGATCCGCCCACTAGACATTGATACGATCATCACATCGGTTAAGAAAACCAACCGCTTGGTAATTGTTGAGGAAAGCTGGCCTGTAGCATCGATTTCTTCGGAAATAGGATACCGAGTTCAGCGAAATGCGTTTGACTATTTGGATGCACCTATTCAACGCATTTGTCAAACCGATACACCATTTGCATTTGCGCAGCCACTTATAGATGAGGCACTTCCCCAAGTGCGAGACATTGTAGAGGCTGTAAAATCAACTATGTACGTATTATAAGCACTTCTTTTGCAGCCATTCGGCAAATGCAAGGATGTATTTTGAATTATATTTCAACTTTAGCGAGGCTCTAACTGCCGTAAATGCTGGGAAAAAGCAAAATGAAATAAGCTTAATCCTCAGCTTCTTGCGTTGCTGCGTAGAAACACATATTTTTGCGCCCGCTTTAATCAAGACCTATTATATTAAATGTATTGAACATGGGAGAAAAACTTATATACCTCGTTCCATTGCTTGCCTTAATTGGCCTTGCAGTAATGATTGTCAAATCCAAGTGGGTAAAAGCACAAGATCCTGGCAATGAACGGATGCAAAAGCTTGCTGGATATATCCAGGCTGGAGCCATGGCATTCCTCAAAGCCGAGTACAAACTGTTAGCAATCTTTGTTGTTATTGCAGGAGGTGCCTTGGCAATATTATCTGGAACAGGATTGATTCCTGCCAGTATGTTTATTGTAGTGGCTTTTGTTTTGGGAGCCTTGTTTTCTGCATTTGCTGGAAACATTGGAATGAAGATCGCAACCGAAGCTAATGTCCGCACAACTCAGGCAGCTCGAACTAGTATCTCACAAGCTTTAAAAGTAGCTTTTGGTGGTGGTATGGTTATGGGGCTTGGAGTTGCTGGTCTAGCAGTATTTGGATTATCCTTCATATTTATCCTATTGATGATGATGGGATCTGGGGCTACAGATTCGGCCGACTTTCATTCAATGAACGTCATCCTCGAAACTTTGGCTGGATTTTCGCTGGGTGCTGAGAGTATTGCTCTGTTTGCACGTGTTGGTGGCGGTATTTATACCAAAGCGGCCGATGTCGGTGCTGACCTAGTAGGAAAAGTAGAGGCTGGAATTCCTGAGGATGATCCTCGTAATCCTGCGACGATTGCTGACAACGTTGGTGACAACGTGGGTGATGTTGCAGGTATGGGTGCCGATCTATTCGGTTCATATGTGGCAACGATGCTTGCCGCGATGGTTCTAGGAAACTATGTGATTCGTGACATGATCGAAGTAAACGGACCGTTTACTGATGCATTCAACAACATGGGTCCTATTCTTCTACCTATAGTAATCGCTGGGCTGGGAATTATCTTTTCGATAGTAGGATCATGGTTCATTAAAATCAAGAACGACGACGCTAAGGAGCCTGAAGTTCAAATGGCATTGAACATTGGTAACTGGGGATCTATTATACTTACTGCAATTGCTTCTTACTTTGTAATTAACTGGATTCTTCCTGGAACACTTTGGATGAAATTCTTTGGCGAGAACAACGGGGAGGCATTGCCAATAAGTTCAATGAATGTCTTTTATTCTGTATTGGTAGGTCTTGCTGTAGGAGCGCTGATCTCTATGTTTACTGAGTACTATACTGGCCTTGGTAAAAAACCAGTAATGGATATCGTTCAGAAATCGTCTACTGGCGCCGCAACAAATATAATCGCTGGATTGGCAGTAGGTATGATGTCTACTTTTCTTCCAATTCTTTTATTTGCTGGAGCGATCTGGGGCACATATGAGCTTGCAGGATTCTACGGTGTATCTATCGCTGCTTCGGCAATGATGGCGACAACAGCTATGCAACTTGCAATCGATGCCTTTGGTCCTATTGCTGACAACGCTGGTGGTATTGCGGAGATGAGTGATCTTCCTGATGAAGTTAGAGGACGTACTGACATCTTAGACTCTGTAGGAAACACTACTGCTGCTGTTGGTAAGGGATTTGCGATAGCATCAGCAGCTTTGACTGCTTTGGCATTGTTTGCGGCCTATGTTACATTCACCGGTATTGACGGTATCAATATTTTCAAAGCGAAAGTACTTGCTGCTCTTTTCATTGGTGGCATGATTCCAGTTGTGTTCTCTGCACTTGCAATGAATTCAGTTGGAAAAGCGGCCATGGCCATGGTTAAGGAAGTTCGTCGTCAGTTCAAGGAAATCCCTGGAATTATGGAAGGAACAGCGGAACCTGAGTATGACAAATGCGTAGAGATCTCGACAGAAGCAGCTTTGAAAGAAATGATGCTTCCTGGAATTTTGACGATTGTCACTCCTATACTAGTTGGATTCATTATGGGAGCTGAAGCTCTTGGATCTTATATGGCGGGTGTAACAGTTTCAGGTGTTTTATGGGCTATTTTCCAGAACAACGCTGGTGGAGCATGGGACAATGCCAAGAAGTCTTTCGAGGCAGGTGTTGAAATTGATGGAGAAATGACTTTCAAAGGATCAGAAGCTCACAAAGCTGCCGTTACTGGCGATACAGTTGGTGACCCATTCAAGGATACATCAGGACCTTCTATGAACATTCTAATTAAGCTTACTTGCTTAGTTGGATTGGTTATCGCTCCAATCTTGGGTGATCAAATAAAGGAAGCTAGTGAAGCCGAAACAAATAACACTATCGAAGCAGCTGAAGCTGTTATCGAAAAAACTGCTGAAAACAACACATTTATTGTAGAATAAAGCAGGATTCAAAACATATTGAGAGGCCTACTGAACAAATTCGTTGAGTAGGCCTCTTTTTATTGATGAAACCTTTCTATTTTTACCCCAAATAAACACACTCAATGAAAAACCTTCTATTCCTTTCGATTGCCACAATATTCTTGGCTACTTCATGCACTGACACTCCTAAGACACCGACAGATCCAACAGGCTGTGAGTGCTATGAAGGATTGAAGTCAGGTGCTGACACATCTCCTATTTTTGATGTTTGCATGAGTAAAATCAAAAGTGACCCCGCGTTTAAAATGGATTACGACAAGTGCTACTATTCTGACCTCACCGGAACCCCGATTGACGAAATTGTTATGCCAGAGAAGCAGGAAAAACTCGAATTAAATTTCCCAAAAGATGCCACATACAGTGTTAGTCCAGAATATAGTAATGTGCGTTGGACAGGCAAAAAAATCACTGGAAAGAGTCATTCGGGAACGGTTGATATCAAACTTGGAAATATATCGATTGCAGCTGGAGAACTAATGAATATCGATTTCACAATGGATATGACAAGCATCAAAGATCAGACAATCAAAGATGCAGAGGACAAAGCAAAATTGGAAGGACACTTGAAGTCTGCCGATTTCTTCGGTACTGAAGAGTATCCAGAGGCATCATTTTCAATGACTCGGTCTGAAATGGATGATTTCAAAGGATCTATTTACGGCGACCTTACGATCAAAGGTCAGACGCATGAAGTCAAAGCAGATATTATCGTTTCACAATCTGGCATGCAAGAGCTAGTCGCTTCAGGAACTATGTTCTTCGATCGCACTCAATACGACGTCAAGTATGGATCTGGGACAATATTCACTGATCTCGGTGACAAAGCCATTCGTGACAACGTCCCTTTATCCTTCTCTATAAAGGCAAAAATGGCCAATTAACAAGGCTTTTGAGCTGCAATCAACGCCGTTGGAACCAATGACTACTCTAAAAAGCCATCTAAAGGTATAGCGAGTTATGAACGGTTAGCGGTAAACTGATGCGAAACTTTTATATTCGCGTCACCTACGAATGAATTCTTTTTTTTTACCTGCAAAAGCCTCAGTACATGCATGTTGCGATAGCTGGAAATATTGGATCGGGAAAGACTACTCTTACTGGTTTGATTGCCAAACATTACCGATGGACTCCTCACTACGAAAATGTAGATGACAATCCATACTTGTACGATTTTTATAAAGACATGCACCGCTGGTCTTTTAATCTTCAAATTTATTTTTTGAAGAGCAGATTCAACCAACTCGTTGATCTGAAAAAATCGAGCAAGAAAATCATACAGGACAGAACAATCTTTGAGGACGCGCATATTTTCGCGCCCAACCTTCATGCCATGGGGTTGATGACTACGCGTGATTTCGAGAATTATTTCTCATTATTCTCAATCATGGAGGAGTTCGTTCAACCACCTGACTTATTGATTTATTTGCGCGCTAGCGTGCCAACTCTTGTAAATCAAATTCAGAAAAGAGGACGTGAATACGAAGAGGCTATTCGGTTAGACTACCTAACTAGGTTGAATGAAAGGTATGAAGCTTGGATTTCAACTTACGACCGAGGCAAGTTGCTTATTGTAGATGTTGACAACAACAATTTTCATGAGGACGCTGAAGATCTTGGTAAGATCGTGAACAACATTGACGCTGAGCTGCACGGGCTTTTCTAATCGATCGTTGACAGGCTTATTTGAACAAGCTCATTCTTCCTTAAGATCACCAATGATTTTCCCCTTACACGAACGTCTACTACATCGTCGTAGGGCAATATTTGATGAACTTGCTCCTTGGTCAATCTGTTGTAAGAAACAACTTGTTTATTGGACATCAAGTAAACATGCTGACCTACAACCTGTATTGCTGAGAAATCAATAAAATCTAGCCTATGGCTATAGGTGCCAAATAAGTCAAAAACGAAGACCCCTTTTTTCTTATCTAGTATATAGAGATGGTCCTCTTCTTCAACCATGAAGCTAGGGTCTAAGGCAACTCCCAAAAGCATGGAAAGATCTCCTGATCTCTGGACCTCTATTAGCGAATAGTCGACGCGTACAAGCTGCATAGCCGCCACGTCGAATATCCAATAGTGGTTGCCAATAGAATGACATAGGGCGCCCACTTGGCCAAAGCGCTTCCAGTCAAAAATCAGTTCACTCGATTGCTGGCTTAGTGTATTGTCCAATAAAACACCGCTGTTGTAGTCTCGAAAATAAACTAGTGGTTTAAGCGATTTTGTAACATCCAAGCGGGTGTCAGCAGACAAGCGCCTTTCGCTAAAAGAATAGCGCACTTTCCAATCTTTGTCAAGCAATTCAATCCTCTGGAAAAACTTCAGATACACCTCCCCCAATTCACTCACTTCCAGCCCAATCGCATTTGTAGGCAGCGCGCGTTCCACTTGAAATTGAGCACTTAAAGAACAACATGCCAAAGAAATAGACGTGATTAAGAAAATTCGGAATAAGATCATAGGCTATTTGATACAACAATCGTGCTTAAGATGTCTTCAATAAAAGTGCGGTCGTTCGAAAGGCGCGGAACTTTATGCTGCCCGCCAATTTTACCCTTTGATTTAAGCCATTGATAAAATGCCCCTTCATCTAACACGCGCATTTGCGGTCGGCGAATCGTCAAGTTATTGACTCTTTTTGCAGCATAATCACTGTTCAATTCACAGAGCTTTTGATCGACCAGATCAACAAATCTTTCCATATCATCTGGCTCCTGAGCAAACTCAATAAGCCACTCATGTCCACCTGTTTGGTCACCCGACATATATATTGGGGCAACTGTATAATCTGTTACCTGTGCTTTGGTGAGTCCACTCGCGAAAGTAACTGCTGTGTCGGTATTCTCGATAATCACCTCTTCCCCAAAAGCATTGATAAAATGCTTTGTTCGTCCAGTCACCTGAATGCGAAACGGAAAAACGGATGTAAATCGAATAGTATCACCAATTAAGTACCTCCACAATCCGGCATTTGTGGAAATAATAAGTGCATAAATCTGCCCAACCTCAACCTCTTCTAACCCTAATGTTTCAGGTTCCTCCTTGCCATACTCTGACATGGGCATAAATTCATAGAATATCCCGTAGTCGAGCATCAGGAGTAAATCATCGGCATCCAGTCGATCCTGAATACCAAAGAAACCTTCAGAAGCATTGTAGGTTTCGCAATAGTGCATCTCATCTTTTGGAATTAACTTTTTAAACTGCTCTCGGTATGGCTTAAAGCTAACTCCTCCATGCATGAACATTTGTAGATTAGGCCATACGTCCAAAATAGAATCGGTTTCAGCCAACTCCATGATTCGCTTGATCAGAACCAAAGTCCAAGAAGGAACACCAGTGAGCATATACACGTCGTCCTGAATAGTCGACTTTGCCATGCGCTCAATCTTCTCTTCCCAATTATCCATTAAAGCAATTTCGCGACTTGGCGTGCGCTTTAACTCCACCCAAATTGGTAGGTTTTGAATGATAATGGCTGAAAGATCTCCACTGTACGAATCGTGAGCAGAGCTTGTTATTTTAGAACTTCCGCCCATAACCAAATGCTTACCTCCATAAAGGTTGGCGTTTGGCGTATTGCCGTAGTAAAGGGCAATTAAGTCCTTTCCTCCTTTATAATGGCAATCTTCAAGAGCCTCTTTAGTAACTGGAATAAATTTGCTCCGAGCGGATGTTGTTCCCGAAGACTTGGCAAACCATTTGACCTTGGTCGGCCAAAGAACGCTTTGTTCTCCATCACGGAGTCTATCGATGTATGGCTTCAATTCTTCGTAGGTTCGAATAGGAACCGCCTTCTTAAAATCTTCAATATTCTTGATTTCCAGAAACTTGTGCTCCAATCCAAAAGAAGTCAACGAAGCTGCGCTAACCAGCCTCTGGAACAATTCTGCCTGAACCTCGGTAGGGTATTTCCTGAACAGGTCAATTTGATGACCTCTCTTTTTAATAAACCATGAAAAAACAGAATTTAGGGGCATAAGCGATGTGCACGTAAGCCCCTAAATTACAAAATCCAACTATTGAAAAGAACTAGAATTGCATCAATCAAAAATCACCTTCATTTCTACCCTTCTATTTCGCTGACGTCCTTCATTTGTATCATTATCTGATATCGGCTGATCTTCCCCAAACCACTTGACTACCAACCTGCTAGAATTAACACCTTTTGACTCAATGAAGGCAGAAACAGCCTGAGCTCTCTTTTTCGATAGCGTCATGTTTTTTCCGGCATCGCCCACGGCATCTGTGTGCCCAGCAATTTCTAATTTCCATTCTGACTTCTTAACCAATAAAATAGCCAACTCATTAAGGGATGAAAATGAGTCTTCTTTAATCACATCTTTTCCTGATAAAAACTCGAGATTTTCGAAAGCAGTATTCAGGACTTCTTGCTCTTCCTTTTCAATAACTGGACAACCGTTGTTTTCTTTCGGCCCGGGCGTCATAGGACAATCATCTACTATATCGACCAAACCATCGCCATCGCTGTCACTGTATGGACATCCATTGTTTTCGGCAGGACCTGCAGCCTGCGGACAGGCATCCATATTATCTGTCAACCCATCTCCATCGGCATCTCCCCAGGGGCAGCCAGCGTTTGTTTTTGGACCAACTTCTTCTGGGCAGGCATCATCAGGATCCGGAATTCCGTCCTTGTCTGTATCTGGACACCCATCAAAACCAGGCAATCCAAAGACATCAGCGCAACGGTCTGCGCTATCTTGTATACCATCTCCATCACTATCAGGACATCCTTGGAATTTTTCTAGACCTGCAATTAGAGGACAAAGATCCTCGCTATCTCTAATTCCATCTTCATCAGAATCCGGACAACCCTCGAAAATCGGAAGTCCAGGAACATCTGGACATTCGTCTAAAAAATCTGCAATTCCATCCCCATCCGTGTCAGGGCAACCAGAAAACTCAGGAAGTCCTGCAACGGTAGGACACTGATCTTGTGCATCCGCAATACCATCTAGGTCAGAATCAGGACAACCATTGAGCGTTGGTAGCCCTGGGACATCTGGACAATCATCTTTCTTGTCGGCGACCCCATCACCGTCCCTATCTCTCATCTTCCTTCCGAATGTAAGATTGATACCAGCATGAATCATGGCATTTCGAGCATAGGACGGATACAAGACCGTCTCGTCAGAATTAGAGTCGAATTTCATTTCAGTCATTCTCAAAGCCAAGAGGTTGTCGGCCATGATGTAGAGCTGAATTGGTCCTCCGTTCAAACGCAAGCCAACCCCAAGGTTTCGAAAATCCCTGTCCATAACAGAATATGCTACACTAGCGGACAACCATCGTCCCAATCTTTCGGCATACGACAAAGTAAAAGTTGGCCTCAAATGCCCTTTATAAATCTCACTTTGAAACAAAAATGCTGCTTTACCGCTATGCTTATCTCTTTTATAAAGTTCATATTCAGCGCCTATATAAAACCGAGTATTAATCGAAGACTTGTAGGCTTTATTATCTTCGGCTCCCACAAAAGCATCTTCAAAATCATCGAGCAGAGCATCCACCACTACTCCTACTGAGTCTGCCCCCAAATCATCGAGGCCTACAAACTCTGATGAGTAAGGAATTCCAGTGTAGACAAACTCGCCATTCTCGGCGACATAATTACTCACATCGTGTTTCCATGTGATGAAACCAAGATCAACAAGATTGGCGGAGATCACTAGCTTTTCCTTCACCGTATAAGAAGCTCCCAAATCAATGCCAACCCCATGATTCTTGCGACCAAAAAGGTAGCCACTCATATCACCGTTCTCAATATCGGAATTGTCATCAATAGTATCTAGAAGATTACTAAGCCCTGAAGTGTGGATGGCTAAATCTCCTTTCATTGACCAATCCCAGGTATCAGGATCAGTACGCCATGAATATGAGCTGTTCTTGGTATCGACATTTTCCATCCCATAGAGGTACTTTATGCGTCCACCGACTTGCCATGTATCATTGAAAGTATGATGCCAGCTTAAGCCGTATTCTCTATAATGGTTTAGCGCTATGCGCAAATCAGAAAAGTCAAGTGTCCCATCTTCCAGCTCGTCAAAACTTGCATTTCCAGTGAACGGGAAACGAAGTAGGTCACCAGGAAGTACAACCTTGGTATAAATCTTCTCGCGAACACTAAAACTAAAATAATTCTTCTCGCCTACGGCAAATCCAATTGAAAGCAAATCGATTGCAATATCATTTGCCAAGTAATTTCTCTTTCGAATTTTTTCTTGCCAATTCTCCGTTCGAAATCGAACATTTGTACCACTACCTTCAAACATTTGACCTGGATTGAAGATCGTGTTATTGTGGCCAATATATATTGAAGACAACACAGGCAGGCCAACATTAACTCTTGACATCGGCCTGCGAGCTACGTTCACGTATTCACTTTGTGGCACGTCGGTCATATGATAAATCAACAAGTCCTGCTGGCAGATCATTTCCTGAACAAGGGCTAGAAAGAACAATGATATAATTAGCTTCTTCATGGCTATTCAGTTGTATCAATTTGTGCATCTACTTTCGCGGAGACTTCCACTCCTATATTGTACTCAGGATAGAGTTTAATGAGTTCGTCTTCATTCCCCATATTACTACTGCCAAAAGCTCTAACAATGACCTTCTTTACATTGTTTTCGAGCCAAAACTGCAAATCATTCTGTGTAACCACAATAGCAGTCGTGCGAACTGTATTCTGAATAACCTTGCCATGATCGGGGTCTGAAAGAGGCAGGGAAAAATCAACAATCCCGGATTCAAAAATATTTGCAAAATCCTGGTTCGTGAAGACAGAGTCAATTGTATTGTTTAATGAATCTAGTAGCACCAATTGGACACCCATATCTACCGGTAAACCATTATCTACTAATATCCTTAGCGTTACACGCTCAATATCTTCATGGTTTAATACTTCGTCAGGATCAGGATCATCAACGCCTAGTTCTTTTTCAAGATCCAGAGCCAGTGTATCCGACAACGTGAAATTATCGGCATATCCGTAAAAAGGCAAGATGATATTCGCACGCGCTGATATGCGACTGGAATCCATCAGGAAGTTTTCTGATTCACCGCCTGGATTCATCGTAATCGACGAATTGTATATTACTTTAAACGGCTCTTCATCAAGCATAGCGCTTAAAGTTGGGCTAGTACCTTCGTTGTTTATTGTGTGCGTCGTTAAAACATCATCTCCCAAGACTGCGGCTCCTTCAATTATTGGAAAATTCTCGAGATCAGGCCCCGTTAATTCGCTAGCTACTTGATTCTCTGGTGCGATCAAACTCAAGAACTCAAACTCGAACGGAATCCCTGTCGAGTTGTTGAAATACAGCTCAATAGATGGGTTTTCAAAATGAAGAACTCCTCCATTGATATCTTTATAAAGACTTATCTCTTGAGTATCGACTCCCAAAACCTCTGTCTGCTGAGCGAAATCGCCGAACACCCAAGCGTAATTCAATGGATCGAAACTATATTCCATGGTCACCTGATCTCCCAAATTAGTCATGGTTCCAGAGGAAGTCATTTCGATATCTGCCTCTACCAATAAATAATTAGTTGTTGCACCATTGTCGGTTAAATCCAACACATACCCTGAAATATCAAAAGATCCAGAAGCTTCAAAGGGCACGGACCCAGTATAAATCAGATCGACAGCCTCACTGAATTCATTCCCATTTGAGGTCAAGCCCGGTATGGTAAGAAGTACTTGTGTATCGTGTGGAATTTGCGAATTCAATTCTATATTAATAAATCCACTTTGCACCAGAGCTGAGTCAAGAGCTATTCCGAAGGAAGTATTCACACTCACTTCATCTTCAGCACTGAAAGATATTGTGGCGCCAACCGGACTATTGTTTAGAGTTACTGTCTCAGCACCTCCAGCTGTAAATGCAAATTCTTCACTCAAAGAGGGGAAAGAGAGAAAATCATTTGCGCGCAGCGTGAATAATTCTTTAGGATAAATCATTGCAAAGGATGCATTCTCCTCATTGTAGATAAAATTCTCGTCATCAATGTTCTGTTCCAGATCTCCCATGTTCAATGAAACATCCAAAAGGGGGGCAGCAAAGCTTGGATTGAGGCCGTCTAAAGCGATATTATCATCTAAAACAAGCCGGTCTTTTATACATCCTACAAAACCTATGGTAAGGGCCACCAATAATAGCGCCAGTGTATTTTTCCTCATGATTACAAATTTCGAATCCAACCTAGGAAAATATACTTGTTAATTCGACTTAGATAACTTGAAGATATAAACAGAAAGAGCAGAATTAATCAATTACTATTCAATAATTAAACAACAAATGAAATCTTCCAGCCACTAAAACCTTATTACCTTTGCTTTATGTATCGGCTTATTCTGGCTTTTGTTTCATTGGTTCTAATCCTGTCTTCTTGTTCAACAGATAAGGTTATGACATCACACGCCATACAAAAAAGGAAATACCGACCAGGATTATACGTGGCAAACAAATTCGAAAAAGAATCGATTGCAAAAACACAACTTAATCCTGAGTTTGGAGCTCTTACCAAGGAACAAAACCACGTCAAATTAGACAGAAGTCTATTGCCGAAAATAGGTCTTATAAAACTGAGAGGCGGAGAGGGGCTAACTGCTATAAAACCCCAGGAATCCCTGCATCCAGGTGATAAAAAACTAACTCAAAAGGTAAAAAAAGGAGTAAAATCGGCTTTATTGCTTGTGACTCATACGTTCAGAATAAAATGCAGCCCTAGTCAAGACTATTATGAAGAGCAGAAGCTACCCCGAAGTAGCTATGGGGTTTCTGGGTTTGCGCTTAGTCTGGTAGCAATAGCTTTTTTAATTGCCGCATTTTTGATCCAGGCATACTGGGGCATACTTTTAGTTATACCTGCTTTGATTCTGGCTCTTTTTAGCTTGATAAGGAGCATAAAGGGATTGAAAGACAGCTATAAATTCAATAGAAAAGGCAAGTTTTTTAGCTTCTTTGGCTTGTTCGCGAGCGCAACTGCTTTAGTCATTTCGGCCTTTGTCGCTTTCATCTTACTCTTGGCTATTATCGCCTTCATCTTAGTATAAGCTGCCGTCACTAATCTTTTATAAAACGCTTAGCGAGCGGACTAGTACCTGAAGAAATCTCAACTAAGAACTTTCCTGAAGGCAAATCAGTGAGGTCAGCATTTCTAATATCAGAGCCTTTAACAGACCACCATTCTTCTCCTAAAATGGATAGCACGCGCGCTGAAGATACTTTTGAATCTGAACTCCATTGCAATACTTATATCTCTGAATTAAGATAGGTCTCTGCCGTAAATATCTGCACTTGATTTACTAAAGTATGCTCAGGAACTGTCGCACTGCATAAGCATTTTGCCCGCAGCAGAAGAACCCCCTGGATAGAACTGAAAAGGCTGATTGGGGCATACATCATTTACACCGTTGACATTGGCGACATAAGCTATTGCCGCATAACAATAGACTTCTCCAGACACAAACTCTCCTGCCCACATCTCCGAAGAAACTACAACATGATTAGCCAATCCACCATTGGCCCCTTCAACTGAGACAGCAGTCACACAATCATCTAAGTCAGCATCAAAGACGGAATTGTACAAATCATCTATCTCATCCCCTATGTCGGTCTGTATAACCAACCGAGCTATATCTGGGTCAGACGGATCAAAATTATCAACCGGAATTTGAACTTGAAAGATCATATAGCCTTGACAATACCACATAGAATCTCCTTCTTCGATATTTGAATCAAATTCTGGGGTATGGCGGGTGAATTTTGGGAGACCAACTCATCTTTTGCTTTCAACTTGACAGACGGTACTTATGAGATCGAATTGGACACTTGCCATTGGGGAAACATCGATGCATTCATGTCGGTTACTTAATTCGACATCAACTTCAACTTGCTTGGCGTTGATGGTTTGGACAATTCCAATACAACTGCCTAGCCTTATTTGCACATGAGAATAGCTTTTGGCCAACGGGGGTTGATTACTGTGGCGACATTACTGACAGCGTAATCCATGAAACCTACCTAGCAGATGCTCCTATGAATTTGGTTATTATTTCAGTAGCTGACGACCAATTGTTTTCAGGTCATCTAGAAATCACACCTGTTCAGGGAACGGCTTACGACATTACCATGGCTGCTGCGAAAGACGATGCGCTTGGTGCATTGCTGACGAGTATGCCATAGAAATTTGGAATCCCTTTTTCGTATTACCGGTTTACGAAAAAGGGATTCGAATTTTAATTCAAAAGAAGAGCTCCAAAACAGGGCTCATATTTAGACTTAAACTATTGCAAGACACTCAATATCAACAAAGAGCAACCTATTGCTTGTGGAAAGCGTCCTTTAGTTAATTAGGTCATAGATCTTAACCCAAAAACATGAAACTCACCTATACTCTAATACTGCTTGGGAGCATGTTCCTTTTTAGCACATTGGAAGCACAGATATTAATTGACAACTCATTGACTGTCGAAGACTACGTGCAAAACGTGCTTATCGGACAGGGTGTGGCTGTCAGTAATATCACTTTTAACGGCGCTCCTGGTGATCAAGTCAACATGCAAATTGGAAGTTTTGATGGAACTGCTTGCAACGTCGGCATTCCCTCAGGGCTTGTTTTGGGAAGTGGTGATGTCTCATTCGTTGAGGGACCGAATAATAGCGGAGGTTTTACAGGTAATTCCCCTGGGAATTTTGACACTTCAGATCCAGATCTGACAGCTCTCATACCTGGATACACAGTGAATGATTGGGCCATATTAGAATTTGATTTTGTCCCGAATGGAGACACCCTAAGCTTCAACTATGTATGGGGTTCAGAAGAATATATGGAGTGGGTTAACACAAGCTTCAATGATGTATTTGGATTTTTTCTAAGTGGTCCAGGCATCTTAGGCCCATACTCCAATGGCGCTATCAACATTGCGCAAATCCCTGGAACAGCGCTTCCAGTAACCATCGATAATGTAAATCTAGGTAGCAATCCAGAATACTACATTGATAATGAAGTAGAGGCCGACTCCCAAACCAACGATTATTACATCCAGCTTGACGGATTTACTGTTCCGCTTGAGGCCATGGCAATTGTTGAGTGCGGTGGATCTTATCACATTAAAATTGCTATTGCGGATGCAGGTGACACCATCTTAGATTCGGCAGTTTTTCTAGAAGAAGGATCGTTTTCCAGTAACAGCGTTGTTGAAGTGGACCTATCTGTTGACGTAGGCCTTCCTGGAGCCAATATAATTTATGAAGATTGCGGCTTGGCAACAATCAGTTTCACCAGGTCACCTCTTTCAGACTTATCGGTCGAAGATATGGTAATCGTTACCTGGGGTGGGTCAGCTATTAACGGTGTGGATTACACCCAAATGCAAGACACTATTATCTTCCCTATTGGCGAAGTGACAGTGCAATTTGAAATCGACGCTTTTGAAGATGGAATTGCAGAAGGTTTAGAAAATGTCTTTTTGGACATACTGAATCTAGCAGCATGCAATGGTGCCGGTTTAGTAACGAATTACGAATTTTTCATCGATAATGAGCCCGAACTTCTGGTGGTAGATGGATTCTCAGAAACAATTTGTCTGGGCGATACCCTCGAAATTGCCCCAATCATCACAGGTGGCTATGGAAACTACCAGTATTTATGGAGCACGACGGAAACAACCCCGTCCATTTTCACCTCTCCATTGGTCACAACCACCTACAATATTATTGTGAGCGACACCTGTGGCATGCCATCTGATGACGCCGATATCACTGTTGAAATAATCGAATACCCTGCTCTTGAAGTTGTGATCGATCAAGGTGATCTTGATTTGGATTGCGGAGAATCAATAAATCTGACTGCCACCGCAAGTGGTGGAGATGGTGTTTACTCAAACTGGGCTTGGACAGATGAAAATGGCATCAACCTTTTTGGATGGGACAACAACCTATGGTATTCAACGTGGCAAGGAGCCAGCCAAATCAATATTTCTGTTCAAGATGGTTGTGGCTTCATTGCAAACAATGTTATCAATGTATCGCTTGATGTACCTCCATTACTCCTTGACGCACCCGATGAAATCCTTGCTTTATGCAATGAAGACTTCAACATAAGCGCTCAAGCATCTGGCGGACAACCTGTATATTCTTACAATTGGTATATCGGATCAACTTGGCAGGGCTTCGGTTCTGACTTTACCTATTCCACTTCTCAGGAGATTGTAATCACAGTTGATGCGCAAGACGCCTGTGGACAAAGCTTAAGTGTCGATATCCCCGTTTTCATTGATAGTCCTCCAGTGTTAACAACGCTTCAGGAATTTTTTACAGGCTCATGTATAGAAGAATTCTCTATACATGTTGACGTCATCTCAGGAAGTGGAGGTTATCAATTTACCTGGTATGAAGATGGAATTCAAATTGCTTCGGGAACCCCATTGATAGCTACTTTTGATGATAGCACAAACTTAACTGTAGTTGTAGAAGACGCATGTGATGCTCAGACTTCAGATGAAACGGAGATTACAATTATCAACCCTCCTCTTGAAATAGATCTCGGTGAAGACCTCAACGCCTCTTGTATTGACAACACCCAGCTCTTTGTAGATATTATCTCTGGCTCTGGTGCCTACACTTACATGTGGTTTATAGACGGCAACCAAGTTGGAAGCGACTCAACGATTACATGGCAAACCTACACCTCCGAAGAAGTTACTGTAATCGTCGCTGATGGATGCCAAGGCTTAGACGAAGATGTAATTGTTCTCAATATTCCGAATGAACCTGTTGTGGTAGATGTCACTCCTCCTCAATTTATTTGCGCTGGGGAAGAGGTAACACTAGAAGCGACCGCAGTGGGAGGAGAAGGTGGATTTATCTACTACTGGCCTGAAATGAATGAATGGGGTCAAAGCGTGACCTTTTCTCCTTTCCAAGCAGGAGAGTTCACCGTTGTGGCTACAGACATTTGCAACAAATATGATGTGGACAGCACAACCGTACAAATAATTGATCTTCTGGCTCAGTTTCAGACGGTCTACCTAGATGAATTCAATGTGCAGTTTTACGCTACGCCCGCTCCAACGTGTCCCGACTGCAATTATTTATGGGATTTTGGAGACGGATTCTCTAGTACTGAAACCGATCCTTTCCATACGTTTGATGGCTTGGCTCAATACGATGTTGAGCTGGTGGTTGTTCATCCAGCAGGATGTATCGACACAGCATTGGGGATCATTCATGCCCCACCTATCTTATACATTCCTAATTCATTCACACCAAACAACGATGGTGTAAATGACTATTTCAGTGTTATTGGAGACCAATTGCTCAGATTTGAACTCAATATTTTCAACAGATGGGGAGATTTAGTCTTTCATAGCACCGATATCACTCAAGCATGGAACGGCAGCTGCAACGGAGGAGAGCATTTTTCTCCCAATGGGGTCTATCAATACCAAGTCAAGGTAAAAGGATTCAACAGCGATGCCATTGAGAAAAATGGGACTGTGACCTTGTTAAGGTAGCCGCCCAAGCACTAAAATCTTCTAGTTCTTAATTTACAATAGGCCGATTCAGAAATGTTTCGGCCTATTTTGTCATAACAGCCTTGGAAGCGGAAGCCAGGTAAAAAGTCGATCGTTTCCATTTGAGAGCCATTAGTTGACATAGAAACACGTCTTAATAAAGTCAAGTTATTCCGAAAACCAGGTACCGACGGCGAAACTTAATGCTTCTGCTAAATGGAAACTCCTGTCAAGCTTCTTTGCTCGGCCGCCCTACGTCCTTATCATTTAAGCTGGCCCAAAGCCACTTTTCCAGACATAAAAAAAGGTCGCTTTCTTTCGAAAACGACCTTCTTCTTTGTAGCGGGGGCCAGACTCGAACTGACGACCTTCGGGTTATGAGCCCGACGAGCTACCAACTGCTCCACCCCGCAATGTATATTTTGAACCCCATTTGCTGGGTTATAATCAATTTAAAAGCTCTTTTAACAAGCTTACCCATCGTTTTGGGAGTGCAAATATAGATTAATTTCGTTCTTTTGCAAACAACTTAGAAAATCTTTATTCGTGAAGCACAAAGCAGGGTTCGTCAATATCATCGGAAGTCCCAATGTGGGCAAGTCTACATTGATGAATAGCCTCGTAGGAGAGCGCCTTAGTATCATCACTTCCAAGGCTCAAACCACTCGGCATCGTATCATGGGAATCGTCAATGGCGACGACTTCCAAATCGTTTACAGTGACACCCCAGGAATGCTTGATCCAAAGTACAAGCTTCATGAAGGTATGATGAAATTTGTAGGCTCAGCATTTGTTGATGCCGACATTATGCTATTTGTGACAGACATTGAGGAAACAGTCGAAAAGCAAGCTCATGCTCTGGCCCGGATCAACAAACTTGATGTCCCAGTGATCGTTCTATTGAACAAGATCGATCTTGCATCTCAAGAAGACGTTGAGAAACGCCTGCTATATTGGCAAGAACACGTGCCCAATGCCAAAGTCGCTCCAATCTCTGCGTTACATAAGTTCAACGTAGACGAATTACTCAAGTTCATTATCAAAAAACTGCCTGATGGGCCGGCTTTTTTTCCAAAAGATGAGCTTACCGATAAGCCGATGCGTTTCTTTGTATCCGAGATTATTCGTGAGAAGATTCTTACCAGATACAAGCAAGAAATCCCTTACAGTTGTGAGGTCATAGTCACTGAGTACGTCGAAGAGCTGAAAATTGTGCGCATTCGCACTGAGATTATCGTTGATCGAGACTCTCAAAAGAGTATCATGATTGGACATCAAGGTAAAGCTCTGAAATCAGTGGGTACAGAAGCCCGCAAGGACATAGAAAAGTTCGTAGGCAAGAAAGTTTATATCGAGCTATTTGTAAAGGTCGACAAGAACTGGCGAAACGACCCTTCTAAGCTGAAGAAATACGGTTATTTCTCTGATTAAAAATGATCGTTTTCCCCAACGCTAAAATCAATATTGGTCTTCAGGTTGTCTCCAAACGACCCGATGGGTATCATGATCTGGCATCTGTGTTTTATCCCGTTCCTCTAAAAGATTCGCTAGAGTTCATTCCCTCGAAGCAAAAAGGCCTGAACTTGATCACAGACACGAATCTAGAACTTGGTAAGAACGACGACAACCTCATTACCAAAGCTTACAATCTTTTAGCGAAATCACATACCCTCCCCGACTTAGACTGTCACCTAATAAAGGCTATCCCTATGGGTGCAGGACTAGGAGGAGGCTCGAGCGATGCAACATTTGCATTGTGCGCAATAAATAAAATTGCCTCACTCAATATCTCAAAAAACAAGCTGAAAGACCTCGCTTTAGAATTGGGATCCGACTGTTCCTTCTTCATTGACAATGTGCCTTCATTGGCCAATGGCCGCGGTGAAATCCTTACTCCCTTGCCCTCATTTCTGGCAAGAAAATTCGTGGTCATCGTTTCTCCAAAGCTGCATATTTCAACGCATCAAGCATTCAATGGAATAACCCCTTCTTCGAAAAATTTTGACCTAACCCAAATTGCCCAAACACCGCAAGAGTCTTGGCGCGAAAACATAGTCAACGATTTTGAAGCCAATGCATTCCGTTTGCATCCGGAATTGGATAGAATCAAATCAACGCTTCACGAGTTAGGTGCATTCTATGCTAGCATGACGGGAACGGGCTCGAGTATTTACGGACTTTTCAATGAGGCGCCCTATGGGCAAATGCTTCGACTCGGTATTGGGGAACATCCGCTCGTTATTCTGGAACTGTAGCGTTGCTCATTTGGGTGCTTTACGGTAAATAAAAATTCCCAATATAAAATACAGAATATTTGGAATCCATACCGCAATAGCCGGCGCTAAACCAACGTTAGTAGCTGCCACAGAAGACATTCGGGAAAAGAAGATGTAGACGATCCCCAGAATAATAGCCAAGAAAATATGAAGCCCCAGTCCCCCTCGCTTTTTACGAGAGGCAATGGGAACAGCGATAAAGGCAAGTACAAGAATCGAAAACGCGTTGGATGTGCGCATGTACTTTTCAAGTTTCAAAGCAGCCACATTGCCCGACCCCTTTAGCTCTTCTCTTTTAATATGCTCACTTAGCTCTGGGGTAGTCATATTGAATACCAGCTCAGCTGGAGCGTCAAGGTCATAGAAGGTTAGGGCCATCGTGGTGTCTATATCACCCAGAATTTTCAAACTCTCCTTTCCTCCTTCCAAATAAGACCGCTCAACTACATTAAACAACTGCCAGCTCTCTGAAATCGAGTCATAATGGGCTTTGGATGCAAACAGCTTCTTGGTCAAAGCACCATCATTCCAATCCTCTATTGCCAAGTGATATCCGCTACTCTTTCTGGCATCAATGTGATGGAAGTAATACATCTTATTGGGCTCTAGCTCCCTATGCAGGTTGTAGCTATAGTGGTGCACTCCACGGGTATACTGGCTTTCAAAATCAAACTGAATGCGGTTGGAAAAAGGAACTAAAAAATGGCTTGCAATGAGGATTGAAATCGTCATAAACACTGCAATGAACGCAAAAGGACGAAGCAAGCGCATGTATGAAACACCTCCACAAAGAATAGCAACAATCTCAGTGCGTTGTGACATAATACTGGTGAGCCAAATGATGGCCAAGAAAATAATAAAAGGACTCAACAGATTGCCGAAAAAGACGCAGAATGGTATGTAATATCCAAGTATAATTTCCATCACAGTTGCACCACTTTCGACTAAGCGATCAATATTTTCCGAAATATCAATCACCACGGCAATGATCACAAATGCCATGATCGCAAATGTGAATGAGGATATAAACTTCCGGATGATATACCAGTCGATCTTTTTAAGCACGCTTATAACCTTTGGGTAGTGACCTTTACCATTTCATTCTTCCATGCAACAAACGTTCCTTCTTGGATTTTCGTACGTGCCTCCTTCACCAACCACAAATAAAATCCAAGATTGTGCAATGAAGCGATTTGCAATCCAAGAAGCTCATTGGCTGCAAAAAGATGTTTTAAATAAGCTTTCGTGTAAAAGGTGTCAACATAAGAGGTGCCCTCTGGATCAATACATGAAAAATCATCGGCCCACTTTCTATTCTTTATGTTGATCGTACCACGTCTAGTGAACAACATCCCATTTCTTGCATTCCGTGTAGGCATTACGCAGTCAAACATATCAACTCCCAGCGCGATGCACTCAAGAATATTGGCTGGAGTGCCTACTCCCATTAAATAACGGGGTTTATCTTTTGGCAAACGAGAAGTCACCAAATCCGTCATGGCATACATTTCTTCATGCGGCTCCCCAACACTCAACCCACCAATGGCAATGCCGAAGGATGCGCGTTCGGCACAATAATCCGCAGATTTTTTTCTCAGTTCGTCATAGACACTTCCCTGGATTATTGGGAACAAGACCTGCTCGGCACCATATTTCGGATCAGTTTCATTGAACCGTTTGGTGCACCTATCGAGCCACCTGTGAGTCATATCTAAGGAACGTCTCGCGTATTCGTATTCACATGGATAAGGCGTACACTCGTCAAAAGCCATAACAATATCGGCCCCTATAGTCCGCTGTGTATCCATTACGTTTTCGGGAGTGAACAAATGCTTAGAACCATCAATATGGGATCGAAAAGTCACCCCTTCCTCCACTATTTTACGGTTCTCGGCAAGTGAGTACACTTGATACCCTCCACTATCCGTTAGCATCGGTTTATCCCATCCATTGAACTTGTGAAGACCGCCTGCCCTTGATATAATATCTAAGCCCGGTCTCAAGTACAAATGATAAGTATTCCCTAAAATTATATCCGCTTTGATGTCCGCCTTTAAATCCTGTTGGGTCACGGCTTTCACAGTGCCTGCTGTTCCAACCGGCATAAAAATTGGAGTCTCTATTACTCCTCTATCTGTCTGGACAACTCCGGCTCTAGCACCTGAATCAGCGCACTGTTTTTTAATTTCGAACTGCATAAATCAATGTTACCGCAAAGATAACTCTTTCAGTTGGCTCGTTCAGATTCTAAATGCTTTGGCTATAATTGCTTTATGCTAGGAACACTCATCAACGCTTTAACGATTACTATAGGCAGTTTTTTGGGCATGGGGCTCAATCAAAAAATGCCTGAGAAATACATCAAGATTGTATTTCAAGCTCTAGGGTTGTTCACTTTGTTTGTCGGAATTGAAAGCGCTTTACAGACTAGGAACATGCTTATTCTCGTGTTGGGATTAATCACTGGTGCGATCATAGGCGAAGCTCTAGGAATTGAAACCAAAGTAAATAAGTTCGCAGAAAAATTGAAGACAAAAACAGGTAGCAAGGACGAACGATTTGCAACAGGGTTCACCACGGCCTTTATGCTTTTTTGCGTCGGCACGATGACCGTATTGGGTTGCTTCAAGGAAGGCATGGACGGAGATAGGAAGATAATAATCACGAAGGCCGTAATGGACTTCTTTTCATCCGCAGCCTTAGCGAGTGCGTTTGGAAAGGGTGTATTGTTCAGCGTTATTCCATTGTTGGTCTACCAAGGTGGACTCACCTATGCTGCAATGTTGATGGGAGACTTTCTATCTACCGCGATGAAAGCCGAGCTCACTGCTGTTGGTGGCCTGATGCTTATAGGACTTGGAATCACCATCCTAGAACTAAGAAAGCTTGAGATAATCAATATGCTACCCGCCTTAGTGACTACAGTCCTGCTCACTTACGTTGCAGAATACTTCAACATCTATTCTTTTTAGGTTGGCGCTTCGCGCAAATCGGAAATTATGTCAGCTATTTCTTTGTTTCACGCCATTATGGCGCTATTCTTCGTGCGTTTATCTGCTTTTAGACCTGTGGCATTTGTTTTGACTAGTCCAAATCGTCAATACAAACATAAAACACAAAAAATGAGTTTAGATAGATACCGCCAGGGACACCCAAACATGTTTAAGATGTTCTTTGATGATATGATTACAAAAGATTCATACAACGAACAGCAACGTCCTTCAAACGCGGGTGCATTGCCTGCTTCAAACATCAAAGAGTCCAATGAAGCATTCGTTATCGAAATGGTTGCCCCGGGGCTGGAGAAGTCAGATTTCTCCATTACAATAGACAAAATGAAACTTACAGTTGCTGTCAATAAGGAAGAAGAAAAAGCATTACAGTCAGAAAAATACCGCAGAAAAGAATTCCACTACTTCAATTTCAAGCGTTCGTTTCAATTGTCAAAAAGCGTGAACATTGAGAATATTTCAGCAGACTACACACAAGGTATTCTCGCATTAAAGCTTCCGAAAATGAATGAGGCTGTCCCAGAAGCTGTTCGTCAGGTGCAGGTGGGCTAAAAAGAATTGTTTTGGTTAATTGGTTAGAAAGTTCCGTACCGCAAGGGCGGAACTTTTTTATGGCTGCACGTTTGCAAACTCCTTCATGTATTTCAAACCATTGGAAACATATTGCGGATCATGGGTTTTCGGTTTACCTATTAAGGGATATTTACGGCCTGTATTGTGGTAATGGAAGGAATCTTTGAATCTATCTTTAGAGAGAAATTTTCCATATTCACGAGAGATCCACAACATGCCATAATAAACAGCATCATCACCGCGAATATCTCTTATGTTCACATCCAGACCAACACATTTGTACCCCATGAGTTGAAATGGCCCCCACGAAGTGGCTAAATTTCTAATCGCCTCATCAGATGCGTCCACTAGAGTTTCTTGTTTGATATTCTCATACTTGCGTCTATCTCCATTTTTGACGTCGAGCAGAGCTTGATAGACATGTTTTTCAAAACGAGTCCCTGATGGATATTTTCCTCCGCACTCTAAAACAATCAGCGCTAAGAAATACGATGCAGGCAAATTCATATCCTCAGCATACTCTCGAACATCCACTCCATAGTGTGCTTCGGCCATTTCGATCGAACTTTTGGCCACTATGGAGCCGGCAATAGAATCTCCAATAATCAGATCATTATGCCAGACAAACCATACACCAAAAAATAAAAAGATGACGGCGACTGCTATTTTTAAGATGAGTGATTTCATTTATGGAATTCAATGTCCATATTCGTACTTGAAAGCGAACTTAAACTTTTCCTAAATGCCCGCCAACAAATATGCCTTGCTTAGATACCGAGTTATCGATCGTTGTATTGGCAATTCCTCCAGAATATTTCCTTCAAAAGACGATTTGAGAGAAGCGTGTGAAGAGGCTTTGTATGGAAGTTTGGGCGAGCACATTTCGGCGAGCACCATAGAAAAGGACTTGTGGGCAATGCGCAATGAGTCAGAATTGGGCTACTATGCCCCTATTGCCTATAGCAAATCAGAGCGAGGATACTTTTACGAAGATCCAGAGTATTCAATCAATGAATTATCCCTCAACGACGAAGATTTGATGGCCATTAAGTTTGCCGCAAAAACATTGGATCAATTTCGAGACATCCCTATTTTCAAACAGTATGAGAATGCCATCGACAAGATTGTCAATAGAATAGCTATTTCACCTTTGAGTGAAGAAGGTGAATTGGCCTACGTTCAATTTGAAACTGCACCTTCATCTGCTGAACAAGGAATACTACAGCGTTTATGCTCGGCCGTAGGCGACCAGCACGAAGTCAGTTTCTGCTATCAGAAATTCAATCGTACTCAACCGGGCACATACAATCTTGCACCATATCTTTTAAAGGAATACAGGAATAGGTGGTATCTCATTGGCTGCAATACTGAGAAAAACACGATGCAGACTTATGGACTTGATCGAATGAGTCAACTAGAGGTTTCATCTAAGAAATTCACGGTTCAGGAAAAATTCAATTCAGATACGTTTTTCAAGCATAGCATTGGCATTACTCAGCTTTCAGCCGAACCCCAAAAAGTCATTCTTGACCTAAGTCCGGTGCAAGCTGCCTATATCAAGTCTCAGCCTATACACCCATCACAAGTAGTTATTTCCGAAAATGAGGAGCGAACACGAATAGAACTTTTCGTATTGGAAACCTATGAACTTAGAAGCTTCATTCTTGGTTTGGGATCCCAAGTCAAAGTCATAGAGCCAAGCAGCTTAGCACTTCAAATTCAGGAAGAATTAAGAGCTTCATTAAATGGCTACAGCTGAAGAGAAAAAGTGAAGCAAATTTCACTACGTAAATACATGGCGTAGTTCGGCATGCATCTTGCATTCAAAGAAATCAAGATGATAAGAAAAAACGAACTACTCCTATCCGGCGTTTCATTAACGTCCCCAAACCATGGGCTCCGACTTCATCTATTGAGCAATGCTCAAGGAAAAGTTCAGACATCCAATTACGATATCGATCAGTACGTATTCGAACGGTACATTACTCGCCATTTCAGCATGGAGTCTTGCGAGTATGTTTCCACTTGGATCAACTCTGCAACGCTCACCAGCAATCGTTGGCAATATCTCAATATTAAGCACTTGGGATGTTTGATCGATCCCGAAAGACTTTCCGGATACACATCTCACTACGAACTAGTTAAGGATTTTTTCAAGGGCTCCATTGGCAACGTAAATAGATTACGTGGTGCCATATGATCTTCGCTTAGTGATTAAAACAAAGAGTTATGAATACACTAACAGACGCCAAAAGACACATCGATTCATTCCCAAGACCAACAGGTTACAATACATACGCCTGGAATATTGCAAAAAAAATGGCCTTGGAGGTTTGGGAATGTTACCTCGACAAACGTCCATTCACACGATCGATCAACTATTTCTGCAAAGAATTCTACCTGATGATCCAAACGCCTGAAGGACAATATATAGTACCGAAATCATCTTTCCGCACCTTTTCTTAGTTGATTTACCCAACAAATACCTAGCGAGGTGTTTCCTGGAATTGGTTTTTCCTAAATCAGGTGTTTAAAAGTCTTGCAAGCAATGTGCAGGCAGGTTCAATGAAAACCTATATTTGACCCAATAAAGGTGAACAACAACCTGAAACAGGCTGATATTCATCGATGTTTTTTATGGATTAGTCGATATAATTTCTAATTTTGCAGGAAAATAAACGTATCATAAGTAAACCCAATTTTTAATGACAACTGTTTCGGACAATCGCACCAAACAGGTTCGCGCACTTTGCTATGAAGTCGTGGAGCGCTCCTTTGCGCCGTCATCTACCAAAAAACTACTGCTTTCTCACTTTGGTGAATTCACTCCTAAGAAAACCGACAACCTTATTAAAGTTGTAGAAGCGCTTGCCCTTGAAGAAGGTGCGAAGCGTCGTATTATGCGTCGGCTATGCAGTGTAATGATTGAGAGCATTCAAAACATCTCCATGCATGGAGCTCGAGACAGTGAAGGTCAGCAGCAATCATTTTTAGCCATTACCAAGGAAGATGATTCTTTCTTACTAACCACTGGCAATCTACTTTTAGCTGAAGATCTGGGATTACTTGAATATAAGCTGGCTGAACTCAACAAACTAGAGCGTCCAGCGTTGCGCAAAGAGTACATCGAAACTCTCTCCAACGAAAACTTCAGCTACAAAGGTGGAGCCGGACTTGGATTTTTAACAATCGCCAAGAAATCACACAATCCGCTCTCATACAAATTGAGTCAGCTCGACGAAACGCTTGCCTACTTCATACTTGAAGTCAGAATAGATAATCAATCTATTGACGAAGGGTAAGCTCCCAGAGCAGAGCAAGCCGCAACAGGCTGCAAAATATTTATTATACTTGCGTAACATTGAAGCACCAAATTTCTGGTGTTTTTTTTGTCTCTTCAAACTGGATCTGCGCACACTGTGAATTATCTAAATCTAATATCGGAATCTCGTGTTCACGCTCTCAATCTTATTGATAGCTTGGATAGAAAGACATTCCTTTATCACGACAGTTATCACACAACACAAGTAGTCAGGGTTACTGAACAATTGAGCCTGGAGGAAGGCTTAGATAGAAAATCTGCAGAACACTTGTCTATTGCTGCCTGGTTTCACGACACGGGCTACACCGACCTCAGTGACCACGAGCAACAAAGCACAGTCAATGCTAATTCGTTTCTTCAATCAAAGAAGTACGACTCCAAATCAACAGAAAACATTTCTCGGCTAATCTTGGCTACCAAAATTAGTCATGATCCAACCTCAAAGGATGAGGAAATAATTCGAGACGCAGACTTGCATTATCTTGGTTTGGAAAACTATGAAGAAAGAGCGAACCTTCTCAGATTGGAATGGGAACTTTGTCTGCATAAAAAGCTGACTGATAAAGAATGGTATCAAGAAAATATTAACTTTTTCGAAAGCCATAGATTCTATACTGCATCTGCTCAAACTCGGTTTGACAGGAACAAATCATTGAATCTCGAAAAGATTAAGCACCTCCTACCAACCAGTTAAAGAACCGCAATGAAATACTACTTCCCATTGATTGCAATTTTTTTCGCAATCGGATGCACTCCGGCAAAGCAAAAAACTGAGGTAGACATTCCACAGAATAAATTCGCCGATTCTACATTGGTCAACATTCATGAGTGGAAAGACCATCGACATGCACAAGACCTAATTCTCATGTTAGATCATGAAAATGCTTTGTATCGAGCTGAGGCCGCCATGGCACTGGCCAGTTGCATGGACACAGTTGCTGTCGCAAGTCTCTGTATTGCATTGAATGACTCCGTCGATCAAGTCGCCGAAAATGCAGCCTATGCGCTTGGACAAACGGCCTCAACAGAATCAGGTTATAGCCTAATGAATCACATTGAAGAAAATCAGTCCATCTCCAATTCTGCTATTTTTTGGGAAGCCCTGGGCTCTTGTGCTGATTCAGCAGTGGCCCCAAGAATATTGACCTATTTGCAGACTCATGATTATACTGAAGGAGCTTCAAGAGGACTTTACAGGCTTGCTCTTCGTCGCCTAATAAGCGCAGAACACGCTCCGGCCTTAGCAAAACAAATTAAACTTGGAAACACGGATGACGTCCTTCTCGCAATTCACAGCGTAATCCGCAGTAAGGAGGTTGATTTTATTGTTTTGGACACTCTGCTCTCCAGTGAATTGAACTCCTCAAACTTAGACATTCGCATTGCTGCTGCTGCTGCGCTTGGTAAAATACCGAGTGAATACAATCGCCCGCATCTTGAATACCTTCTTCACAATCCTGGAGAAGACACAAATGTTTTAATTTCTGCTCTACGCTCATACCGCCGGCATGAAAACCTTGACACGGCGATTGTGGCCGCAATGATCCATCATCCTAATCGTGACGTAGCTCTTACAGCTTGCAGTTTGCTCGGAAACATGGGCAAAGATGAGACTTGGATAAGTCAAAATATCGCGACACCATCGGACCCTTGGGTTGAAGCTAAAGTACTCACGCATATGCCTGAGTTCGTTGTTGAGCACTCAGAAAGGCTAATGGAACAAATGGAAACTCAACAAAACCAATATGCCAGAGCAGCATGGATAAGATCGCTCTCACAAGATCCTTCATTGGCACTGGAAATGCAGAAAATAATGTTGGATACTTCAGTAGAACGAATTGTGAGTACCGCCGCTTGCGAGAGCTTGATCGCAATGTCATCTTCATCAAGTTGGGATTCTGATTATCCGTTTATTGAGGTAATTAAGAAAGGAGTCGCAACAGGCGACATCACAGTTCTTGCTATACTTTCAGGTCATATCGCTGAGAATGCAGATGACTATCGTTCACAAAGTGATTTTACATTTTTAGAAGAAAGTTTATCTATGCTCACTTTGCCACGTGACATAGAAACCCACTACGAAATCCAAAAAGCTTTGTGTGCTTTGAAGCAGGAAACCTGGGAAAGGCCAGCACCCATGTGGAACCACTCAATAGATTGGGAATATATAAAGAGCCTACCGGCTAATCACACAGTCAAAGTTGTAACAAATAGAGGGGACTATCTGATTGAATTGGATATTGAAAATGCCCCAGCGACTGCATCAAACTTCCTCGATCTAGTTGACAAGGGCTACTATACCAACAAGCTTTTTCATCGTGTTGTCCCCAATTTTGTCATTCAAACTGGTTGTCCAAGAGGAGATGGTTATGGGAGCGTTCCTTATTCTATTCGCTCGGAACTCGATCTTCATGATTATAGAACAGGAGCTTGCGGCATGGCCTCGGCGGGGAATGACACTGAATCGTGCCAATGGTTTGTAACACACAGCCCAACTCCTCACTTAGAAGGACGCTATTCAATTTTCGGCTATGTTACTCAAGGAATGGATGTAGTGAATGCCATCCATGAAGGGGATACAATATTTTCAATATCACACGAATAGCGAATGGACTCTTCAACACATAAATTTAAAGCCAATCAAGAACTGTGGAATCAGAAAACCTCGGTTCACAAGGATTCTGACTTTTATAAGAACGAAGATTTTTTAGCTGGTGCTTGCTCATTGAACGAAGAAGAAATCCTTGCTTTAGGAAACGTCACGGGAAAACACCTTCTTCACCTTCAATGTCATTTTGGCCAGGACACTTTGAGTTTTGCAAGACGAGGCGCACAAGTTACAGGTGTAGACTTATCAGATCAATCTATCGATTTGGCCAAGGAACAGGCTCAAAAAATTGGCATTGATGCCGATTTCATTTGCTGCAATGTTCTCAACACTAGGCAGCACATTAAGTCTCAATTTGACATTGTGTTTACGTCTTACGGAACTATTGGATGGTTGCCAGACTTGGAGCCATGGGCAAAAGTTGTGGCAGACTCCTTGAAACCAGGAGGTAGCTTTGTAATTATCGACTTTCATCCAATGCTTTGGTCCCTTAACGACCAATTCGAACAATTGGGCTATCCGTATTTTAACAGAGACACCATAGAAGAGGATAACGAAGGAACATACGCCGACAAAACAGCAGAAATTGGAGGAAAGAGTTATTCTTGGAATCACTCATTTGGCGAATTGTTCAACTCGCTTAAAAGCGAGGGATTGGAACTAGAAACATTCAACGAATACGACTATTCCAACTACAACTGTTTTCCCAATTTAGAGCAGTTTAGATCAGGCAAATGGCGATTTCCGCAGCACGAGGATCGCATCCCATATATGTACTTACAAAAGTGGGTGAAGCCTCTTTAGGTCTTTTGCTTCTTCTTTTTAGCCGCTGGAAACAGAATATTGTTTAGAATCAACCGATAACCCGGTGAATTGGGATGTAGGTTCAGGTCGGTCGGAGGATCACTCACACGGTGCCGGTAGTCTTCAGGATCATGCCCACCATAAAATGTCCATTGTCCTTGCCCCAGACTTCCATGGATATACTTCGCCGTTTTCAAGTTTCTATTTTCACCCATCACGGTGACATCCGACTTGATGTATTTCGTCCGAAAGCTTGTCGTTTGTCCCATAAATCCCTTGATCACTTGTTCATGACTTTGCGTAAGCATCGTCGGAACAATATCCCATTTCGCCGAAAAATCAAAGAGAGTAAAGAAGTCTTGAAGTTCGCCAATCTTAGTATGATCAGTTGTGCCATCAATGGACGAAAATTCATAGACCAGCGGATCTTTTTCGAGGGCAAAATCCTTGAATGCAAACGATTGTCCGAAATCTAATTTCTCTTGGGCTCTGCCATCGGCAGCATCACCGTCAAACATAGATTCACAGATATCAACGTTTTGTGCCGCAAGAGCAATATCAAAAGAATCCGTGCCAGAGCACATGGTGAACAAGAATCCTCCACCAAGAACAAAATTCTTTATGTCCAGAACAACTTGTCGTTTCATTTCGGAGACTTTCTGAAATCCCATTGCACTGGCTGTAGCAGTTTGAGATCTAACTTCTTCTTGATACCATTCTGCACCACGAAAAGCTTTGTAGAACTTACCATATTGACCTGTAAAATCTTCATGATGAAGGTGCAGCCAATCGTATTTAGGGAGTTCTCCCCTGGTTATTTCCTCGTCGTAGACGACTGTATATGGAATTTCGGCATACGTGAGCGCTAGGGTCACAGCATCATCCCAAGGCAGCTTAGTTTTGGGAGAGTAGACGGCAACTTTTGGAGCAACCTCGAGCTTAACCTTCTCCATGTTCACTTCAGGATCTCCTATTTCAGAAGTAATGCTGCGAGCTTGAACATCCGCGATAACCTTAAAGCTCACACCTCGGATTACGCATTCATCCACAATATCCTGATAATTTTCAATGAGGAAGCTACCGCCTCGATAATTGAGCAGCCAATCAATTTCAATTTGATTCTGCAAAACCCAGAAAGCTATTCCATAAGCTTTCAAATGATTTGACTGAGAGTCATCCATTGGAATAAGAACTTTGGAGGCAAATCCAACCTGAGCGATCAGTATAAGAACAAGAATAGAAAGGAATTTACGCATAATAAGCTTGAGCAATTAACATGTTGCATTCAACGCTAAAGGTACAAAAGTTGTGCCGCAGGAAATCACGTGAAATAAGGTAAAAGATGTGAAATCAGAATGGTGGTTCGTCATCGTCCAATTTCGAGACTGGGGACTCTTCGTCTTCCATTGTGTTGAGCTTGGAAGACACTGTTATTGTGGGAACGTCCATGAAATCCGTATTTGGCTTCATAGCTGAAGTTCCAAGGCCTTCACCATTGTCGAAAGCATCCCAATTGGCAAACTTCGCCAAACGACCAATAAATCTCAACTTCACGTTCTCGAGTGAACCGTTTCTGTGTTTCGCGATGATCAATTCGCCCATTCCTGCTGTTGGGTTTCCATCAGCATCTTCATCCATACCATAATACTCTGGACGATAGATAAAACAGACAATATCGGCGTCTTGCTCAATTGCACCAGATTCACGAAGATCGGACAGCATTGGTCTTTTATCTCCACCTCTCGTTTCAACTGAACGCGACAACTGAGACAAAGCAATAATCGGAACATCGAGTTCTTTTGCAATACCCTTTATAGATCGAGAAATCGAACTAATCTCTTGCTCACGATTTCCTTTACCATCGCCTCCTGCTGTCATCAATTGGAGGTAATCGATGATCACCAATTGAATTCCATGCTGAGCTTTTAATCGTCGGCATTTGGCTCGAAGCTCGAAAATTGAAAGGCCCGGTGTATCATCTATAAACAAGGGTGCTTCTGACAATCTACCTATCCGAGCATGAAGTTGTTGGTATTCATGATCTGCCAAGTCTCCTTTACGAAGTTTATCGGATGAAATTTCGGATTCACTTGCAATAAGACGCTGCACTAGCTGAACAGAGGCCATCTCCAGAGAGAACACCGCCACTGGCACATTGAAATCGACCGCCATATTTCGGGCCATTGAAAGCACGAAGGCTGTTTTACCCATACCAGGTCGAGCTGCCAGAACAATCATATCGGACTGCTGCCAGCCAGAAGTTACACGGTCAAGATCTGAGAATCCACTTGGGACGCCAGAAATACCATCCGTATTTTTTCTTGCGCTTTCGATGTTCTTAATCGTCTCACGCATGATATTAGAAACAGAATCGTAATTCTTTCGAATATTTCCTTCCGCGACTTGGAACAACTCATTCTCGGCGTAATCGAGCAAATCAAATACATCGGTAGTGTCTTCGAATGACTCTTTGATGATATTGCCAGAAATACGAATCAACTCACGTTGAATGAATTTTTGGGCAACGATTCTCGCGTGGTATTCAACATTGGCAGTCGAGGCCACTCTATTGGTAAGCTGAGCAATATAAAATGGTCCCCCTACGAATTTCAGGTTCCCTTCACTTTTCAATTCCTGAGTTACGGTCAGAATATCTATTGGTTCACCTTTTTCAAAAAGTTTTGCAATAGCCGTAAAAATTTTCTGATGAGACTCCTTATAGAAGCTATCGAAACGCAAGATGTCAATAGCCGAGTTGACGGCTGTCTGCTCGAGCATCATGGCTCCCAAGACAGCTTCTTCGAGATCGACTGCTTGTGGGGGAATTTTTCCCAACTCCAATCCTTCGCCACTTACCACTCGTGGTGCCTGGCCTCTTGGATCATTTTGCGATGTGGGTTTTGAATCTTTCATAATAAAAGCGGTGATCAAAGATAAGTGAGTTGGCCCTGCTAAACAGCAAAAGAAGGAATAAGAAAGTAACAAAATAATTCTTGGTAAAACACCCTCAATTGTGGATTAATAAAGCTTTGACCGCACGATGAAAAACACTACACAGTTATGAAGTGTTTTTATTGCACCGACATTCCCATTTCACACTTCACCCAATGGCGGTTAATCATTATCTTTCCATTATGTTCCGAACAGTCTCTTACGCTATTGCATTTACCATGTGCTTAATCTTTTTCAATGGATGTAAGAAGGACTTGGATGAAATTTCACCCCGCATTAAATTTATCTCACCATACGCTGGCAGCGCCTATTCTGTATTAGAATATGTAGATATTCAGGTAACAATTACGGACGAAACATCGATAGACTGGGTACATATTGACATCGTCAAAGTCAACAATGTACAGATTGCTAGTGCACAACAAATGAGCTTTTCCGGTTCTTTGAGCGAGACAATCCAGGTGGGAATTTTATTGGAAAACATCCACATTGAAACCGGCACGTATTACATTCGCGTTCGAGCTCATGATGGCACAAATGAGCATGTCTCATTCCGAGAAATACAAGTTTATGAAGTACCCAAAGAGGTCCTGGGTATTTATGTGTTTTCTTCGATTAACTCATCTACTTTAAACATTGATCAAGTCCAGGAAAGTGGGACACTAACTTTAGCGACTTGGAATTCTGATTTTTCATTCGGAGCGGCGAATAGCTACCATAGAGAATTGGCGTTTGCTGGCGATCAACTGGATGGAACCACCTTCATCGACGGATCGGGTTTTGATCTTTTACATTCCAATCTCAATAACAACAATACAAGCTCTGCTTATTATCACGATTTCATTTTCAATCCAGAAGACTTGCGCTATTACGCGATTACTCGAGACGGTCAAATTGAGATCTACAGACCTGGGGGAACATTGCAACAGACCATCTTTACCCAGATCAATCAACGACCTTATCATATATCGGTCACGGAGAGTCGTTTACTCGTTGAGGAGCGGAGTTGGAATGGAGACCAGCAATCCATCAACCAATATTATAAAGGTTCAGGAGCATTAGAATCTTCGATCGGACTGCCATTTGCGCTTGTCGCTATTTTAGAAACAAATGACGAGTTTCAACTTTTCGGATACGACGGCGACCAATTCAAAACCATGAGTTACAGCGGCTCAAGTAATGCGCTTGGGACGGAAATCGAATTGAATACCGAAAGTATTGGAACTGTACAAAACGTCATTCGTGTGGATGCAACTTTGAACAGTGAGGCATTTGTGTTGTGTGGAGATAACGGTATGAGGGCGTTCACGGTGAATGTTGTGCAAGCATCGGAAGTGGCCAACTGGTCACAAGGGGGAAGCCAAGTCCAACTCAATGAGGCCACGGGTGAGCTTGTGGTGCTTTCGGGAGAAGAACTGATTACTTATTCATGGTCCAGCTCAAATCCAATTGGCTCCGTATCTATTGGCAATTCGGCATTAGACTTTGCAATTCTCTACAACAAATAGGCTATTCTTCCATCAAATCACATTGCCAAATACCTCGCCCATGTGTTCCAATAAGCAAAGTTGAAGCTTGATAATTAATTGCCATAGACTTCATCCATAATCCTGGCATACCATTGAGACAAGTCCATTCTTTCTCTACTTTACTGCGCGTAAACACACCATAATTCGACCCTATATAGAGTCTTTCTTGGCTGTTTTTGTCTAGCACCATGGATTCCACTCTAGCGTAACCAAGTTTCTTGCCAATATCAATCCATTTGTCACCTGTGTAGCGAAAAACTTTCTTCTCAGGGTCTATACTTTTGTAGGCAACCCAGCATTTTTTCCATTCATCGGGGTCGATTACAAGATCGGAAACCCAACCTTTTGATGGCAAATCGAGTTTCTCCCATCGAATGCGCGTAACTGTTTCTTCATTTACATTCTCGGTGCGGAAAAGAGTTGGATTGGATTTTTTCTCACCCAGACAATAGATGTACATGACATCTGGATTCGTCTCCGAAGTGAATATTTTATAGACTACCTGTAAATCTTCGTGTTCGCGAACATCAAAAATGGTCTCCCACTCCTCTCCTAAGCTCATCGATCTTGTGAGCTGCTTTCCAGCGCAGTAGATAATATTGGAATACGCGGGATTCATTCTAATCCAAGTGTGCCATTCGGCCTTATTGGATCCTGAATACACGGCATCATCCCAGTTATCTCCTCTATCAGTTGTTCTATTAATATGACCTCCTTGCTTGGTTGCAAACATTACATGTGGATCACTGTGATCAATGATTGTTTGGAATCCATCTCCCCAAGTGACATGGAACCACTCGCCATCGCGCAGGAGATTTCCGCCGGTATCATATCCACCATAAAGCACTTGTGGTTCATCCGTCTGCGCCACTGCAAGTCCGAAAACATTTGCTGCACCAATACCTTTGTCCCTGGGATCAAAAGTAAGTCCGCCATCGAAGCTTATCGAAACTCCTCCATCATGAGCCGCCCACACCGTTTTTCCATCTGCTGCGAAATTTAGATGATGAATATCATCGTGCATTTGACCTCTTTCAATTTTCTCAAAAGACCTTCCACCATTCGTACTTCGGTACACTGGTTGGACATTTCCAACAACGATTAGTGAGGAATCAAGAGGAGAAACATCAAAAGCGCGGCCTCGTGTCGGAATCATGTTGTCCATTCCTTTTCTAAGAGAGCGGACTTCAGTCCATTCTTTTCTAAGAATATTGAACTTGTGCAAAGAAGCGGGTCCCATAGAGGCAGTTCCATGTTTAGAGGCGCATGTCACAGCTGCATAGATATGATCTGGATCCTGGTTGGTGAACTCCAACTCCATGCGCAGGAAGGGATATTTTTCAGGATTTTCATATTTGGGCAGAGGAAGATCGTTCCAGGTAAACCCACAATCACCGCTCACCATAAACCTCTCACCTGCTGCGTAAACAACTGATTCATTCCAAGGATAAACTTCAACATCATAGAAAAAACTTTCAGCCATTCGAGTCCACCTAACCTTAAGAGGATCTTCTTCTTGCGCGTTATTGGTCGCGAACAATCCTTTATTTGATGCGACAAAAACCCTATTGAAATTGCATGGATGGGCGGCTACTTTTCCTACAAGCGTCCAATCCTTGCTTTTCTCTGCTACCGGAAAGGTTTTTTCAATATTCTTCCCATTGATATTCTGCCATGTTTCGCCACCGTCTCTCGTTCGCCAAATACCATCACTGTACATAAAACGATCATCGCTATCCCCTGTTGCAATAACCCAATTATTGATGTCATCAGGATTGACAACCACCGATGCACAGCCCGATACTGGAAGTTGGTCAGTGCCAGCATTCCGCCATTTAAGTCCGTTGTTGTAAGTCACAAACAAGCCTCCCGTCGGAGAGCAGGCAAATACATTATCATTATCAGTTGGGTTAATATACACGTAATTGATCCTCCCTGTGCCATTGCCTCTTTCTGCAGAATACGATGGAATGGCTCGCCCTCCCGGATTCATTTCCTTTGGTTGCAGATTTGGTCCCAAACATTCGAAATCATATTCCACAATATTAAAGTCTTGACCAAAACGCATGGCCCCATGTCCTTTGATAGCCTCCTCATTTGGATCTTGGCTGCAAGCTAGTTTTTCCTCACGGTCGACGCCGGAAGCAAAAGCTATAGAAGTGAGCGCACAAGCGGCAATAGCCGCTGTCCACAAGAAAAATTGAAGGATTCGCTTATCTTTATGCATGGAAAAGTAGTTACATCCGCAATCTCGTAATAAAAGTCTATCCATGCTCAACAAGTTTGCTCAACGATTAATTTTAGTGTTCATTGTTTTACTGTCTGCGAATAGCGCCTTTACCCAACTTCCAGATGGTTTTGTTGCTCCGGAGTTTACCTGGGTTGACATAGAAGGAAACACACATACTTTGAGTGATTATTTAGCAGAAGGCAATTGGGTCTTTCTGGACATCTTTGCGGTGTGGTGCACTAACTCTGTCAACCAGCTTCCAAATATCGAGAATAGCTATGCAGATTTCGGTTCCGCAAGGAAGGGGAAGCTTACTATTTTCTTGCTTCGAAACTTCTGATTACATGAGTTGTGCAGGATGCTTGAATTCACAAGCGCACCTATGACACCGAAGTTCAGTTGGATAACGGGAATTGTGTCTATAATGAAGACTTGAAGGAAGATCGCGTGCTCAACGCAAAAGAATTGAGGGTAATTCTAGGCCAAACAGAATCTATCGTAACAACCACTGAATTGAACAACTGCGGACAAGTTGATTATTTCAACTTATTCCACGTCCTAACCTACATCGGAAATGTTTACTAGCGATTGCGGAGAAGCTTCTTACTTCAAAGAAAAAGTCTTTTTAAGTTTTGCGACGTAGTCAAGCTCCTCCCATGGGAATAGCTTCACCTTCAGTGTTTTTGTTTTCCCAGACCCATCAGTGAACGTTTTACTTACTTCGACAGGCGTCCTTCCCATGTGTCCGTATGCTGCAGTTTCTCGATAAATCGGTGACCGGAGTTTAAATCTCTTTTCGATCGCATAAGGACGCATATCAAATATCGACTCCAATTTTTTAGCGATTTCACCGTCACTTAACTCAACGTTGGCAGTTCCATACGTGTTGACATACAGGCCAACTGGTTGCGCAACACCAATAGCATAGGCTACTTGAACCAAAACCTCAGTACAGATTCCTGAAGCAACGATATTCTTAGCCATATGACGCGTTGCATAAGCCGCCGAACGGTCAACCTTGCTTGGATCTTTTCCAGAGAAAGCACCACCACCATGAGCACCTTTGCCACCGTATGTATCAACAATGATTTTTCTACCCGTAAGTCCAGTGTCTCCGTGTGGTCCGCCAATAACAAACTTACCTGTTGGATTAACATGCAATTTGAACTTCCCGTTGAACATTGTCTGGATCGACTTCGGAAATTTCTTTGCCACAGCTGGAAGCAGAATATCCTGTACATCCTTCTTTATTTGCGCCAGCATCTTCTTTTCAGCATCAAAATCGTCATGCTGTGTGCTCACTACAATAGCTTCAATGTTTTTTGGATTGCCCTTCTCATCGTATTCAATGGTGACCTGAGATTTAGAATCTGGTCGCAAATACTTCATGGCCTTCCCAGCTTTTCTTATCGCGGCCAGTTCTTGCAAAATAGCATGAGAAAGCTCCAATGAAAGAGGCATGTAATTCGCCGTTTCCGACGAAGCATATCCGAACATCATACCCTGATCTCCAGCACCTTGCTCTTCCTTTTTCACTCGCTCCACTCCTTGATTGATATCAGGAGATTGTTCATGTATTGCTGAAAGAACTCCACAAGAATTTCCATCGAACATATACTCGCTCTTGGTGTATCCTATGTCATTGATAACATCTCGAGCAATGGTCTGAACATCTAGGTAAGTCTTAGACTTTACTTCACCGGCAAGAAAGACCTGACCAGTGGTTACGAGTGTTTCGCAAGCCACTTTAGAATCTGAATCAAAGGCAAGAAAATGATCAATAAGAGCATCAGATATTTGATCGGCAACCTTATCAGGATGACCTTCAGAAACAGACTCGGAGGTAAAAAGATATGACATACTTAAGAACTTTATTAGACGGCAAAAGTATAAACTTTCACTCGATACCCACATCAAATGTCTAAAATACCCACGAACTTCATTTTATCAATTCTTTTTCGGCTACCTTTGTGGCACTTATCAAGAAAGACGGAGGGATTAGGCCCTAAGATGTCTTGGCAACCCGGAATAGCCGGGTGCCAAATCCTACATCACCCATGAAATGGTGATGAACGATGAGAGAAAGAGCTACCCACACCCCCTTTCTTGTTATTCTTGTTAAGTCTTATTTACAAAGTAGATGAAGACGATACAACAACTTGCGCGCGAAAAAATAATTATCCTTGATGGTGCCATGGGCACGATGATTCAGCAACAT
>JBLHIB010000011.1:0-50726 GCA_047615865.1 Gammaproteobacteria bacterium | reverse complement strand
TAACGATGGACGTATTTCTTCCCGTCGCTGACGAACTAGAGACTCGTCCTTGCGTGATTTTGGCTTATGGCGGAGCGTACATTTTTGGATCGAAAGAAGACGAAGACATACAATCTACTTGCGATTCATTGGCTCGAAAAGGATATGTTGCTGTGAGCATCAACTACCGCATGGGATTGAATCTATTGGATGAAAACGCTTCGGTACGCGCTATATATAGAGCTGCTCAAGATTTCAGCGCAGCCGTGCGTTACATGAAAGCAAATGCCGATGAATACCACATTGATCCAGAGTACATTTTTGCAGGAGGAGTAAGTGCCGGCGGATTTTCGGCGCTGCATATGGCCTATATGGAGGAAAACGAAAGACCTTCAGCGACTTTTGGTGGAGGTCTATTCAATACGTGGCCAGATCTTGGTTGCTTGGACTGCTCGGGAAATACTTTGCAAGAAACGCATGAAGTCCGCGGAATAATCAACTTATGGGGAGCGATCATGGATACGGAAATGATGGACGAAAGCGAACTTGTTCCACAAATCTCCTTTCACGGCACTGAAGACGTGCTAGTTCCATATAGCACTGGCGCACCTTTTGGTGCTACCCTTCTAGCGCCTGATGTGTCCGGTTCGAATGCAATGCACAATCATATTACAGGACTGGGTGGCGATAGCGAACTGAATTCATTTCCTGGCGTAGGCCACAACATTTGGGGCGTTAACGTCCTCAATGTCCTCACGCCAGGACCTACGGAATATTGGCAGCCCATTACAGACAGTATCGGATCATGGCTATGGCGACAAATCAAACCGGAAGCTGCTTTAATTTCTAGTCAGCTTGAGGCTTTGGATGGAATTCCCGTGTCAATCACAGTCTCAAACGCCCCTGAAAACGGCTACGTGTGCTGGGACATTGAAGATGGAACTATTCTCAGTGCCTCCTCCGATTCTTCGGTGGTCGAGGTATTGTGGACTGGAATTGGCATCAAGGTGGCAAGGTGCAGGAACATCAATCACTTGGAAGCTGCATCGGAGATCAATGAATATGAGTTTCAAGTAAGCACACCAACTGACATCGACCAGTTTCAGTCGGAGCTGGCACCTTCATATTATTACGTCACGGATATTAGGGGACGAAAAGTAAAACAGGTGAACGGAAGCGAGACTGACAATTTGGACTTACAACCTGGAGTCTATATTCTGGAATGGCATTTGCCCAACGGGCTTATTTTGAAGAGAGAAAAGAGGTTTATGCAATAACTCAATTTAGGCCTTTTTCGGCGAGACTTTCCGCTGCCAATAGACGATGTAGAATGTTCCAATCACACCTGGAATAAACCAGCCATAAAAGCTCGGAAACACATTATTGACGACAACAAAAGCTGTGGTAGCGCTAATATATCCACCTAGCATTTTCCCCAAATGCATCTTGATCCAGTTCTTCTTCAATGCCACCAAATCTTTAAATTTCCGCAGATCATTGATAGCAAAAGCGCCACCCACAAGACCAAAAACACCTAGAACAATATTCAATTTCCCGAGAATGATTATTGGGTAAAGAATCATTCCCAAAGCCGTGATCAACATGCCGTAAGCAATGATTTTATCAATCTTTAGATTGGGGTTGGCAAGTTTGAATCGAACGGCCCGATAACCGGTAAGAATGAAGTAAGAGCTGAATAATCCAATAAGAAATAGGAAGACGCTTTCGTGATTTGGCATGCAAGCCACAAAAAGTGCAATCACGGCAGAAAGAAGCATGGAATAATAGAAAATGATGCCTGTGCGCTTGTGCTTGGTGCTTCCCTTTTTAAAAATCAGAGCAAGTAGTCCAGCCAACAAAGCTAGTCCACCAGTCGCGGCATGAACCACAATTAAAATTTTCGAGATCGATTCAGTATCCATCAAACGAAGAAAAGGAAATTACTGCAAAAAAGTAAAGAATAAGTATAGATATTAGTGCTTTTCAGCGCAGCAATTCATGCAAATAAGGAACTACGATTCCTTAACCTCAGCTTCTTTTGTGGCGATTGGCTCCTCAGGAAACAGTTTACGAAACTTGTTGGGTAGCGGTTGAGTTATGCTGATGATGTCACCCGTTTGCGGATGCATAAACTCGAGCATAGATGCATGAAGAAACAAACCCTTTCCTTGCAGAATAAAACCCTCTTTGCCATAATCCTTGTCCCCGAGAATTGGATTCCCTATAGACGACATATGGATACGCAATTGATGACGACGGCCTGTAGAAGGCTCCAACATGATCATGTTAAGACCATTGTACTTGCCTGAAACCTTGCGCTCAATAACCTTATACTTTGAAAAAGCTTCCTTCTCCTCAATGGCAGTTTTGACATTGCCCTTATCTTTCATCTCGCCGATAGTAATGGCATGATAAATCTTCTTAATTTCCTTGTCTTCGAACAATTTCCCGAGGGCAGTAACTGCGCTTGTTGTTTTGCCGATCAAGAGCAAACCACTAGTTGGAAAATCCAAACGATGAACTGGAAGCGGGCGCTTCAAAGCATCCTCCAGTGGACTTCTTTTTAGGTTTTTAGGAAGAGCATTCACAACCGACATCAATTTATTTCCACTTACGACAATTCCCGCAGGCTTATTGATAATCGCGAGATAGTCGTCCTCAAAAACAACATCCAGCACCACATTGGCAACAGGCTTCTTAGATTGCTCCTCTTCGAAAAGAATTATGTGCTCACCTCCACTAATAAAAGTACTTGTCCGTCCTGGAAGTGTATCAACCTGAACGAGGCCCTTGGCAATAGCCTTTTTCATCCCTTTTTTGGACGTAATCGATTTGAAAATGCCAGGAATATAATCCGACAATCGAACAGGTTTTGGCTGTTTACGGGCAGTGTGAGTTTCGATGGGGTTGAGCGACATGGTTCTGTTTTTTCGAACTGCAAAGATAGGTCATTCACCTTCAATAGAACTGAACCCTAAAAAGCCCAAATCCTTCACTCCTTGGGCATGCGAAATTGAACGACCACGGAAGACAAAATAGTAAGTATTGCTATAAGAATGATGGCCTGCGATACGCCAAACAAATCGGCTACAAGTCCTGAAATAAGTGCTCCAAAAACATATCCCAAATCGCGCCACAGACGAAAAACACCAATGGATTCGGCTCGCTGATTGGGGCTAGTAGTCTGCGCAATGGTTGAAAGAAAGGTAGGATAAACCAGCGCAGTTCCAAATCCTACGATTGATGCTTCGAGAATGAGCAAGGCGAGATGATGGGTGAAAGGGATAGCTATAATTCCGAGTCCCTGCAGTAGCATGCCTGCGAAAATCATCTTCTTCTTCGACAAGCGATCGGACATTCCACCGGTGAACAATTGACCAATGCCCCCAGACCAAAGGATATACCGCAGCAACAAGAGCAATGTGCTTTGTCGGTAAGTTATTGGCAAAAAGCAACATCGGCAAAAGTCCCCAAATCGTGCCGTCGTTCATGTTGTTGACCAAACCGGCTTGAGTCACTGAGCTCAGCGTTTTGTTGGAGAAAGACATTTGGATAAATACATTTTCGAGTTCCTTGGTTTTGCTTATGGTGCCTTCCATTTGAGCGTGAGCACTTGTGTCCTTGATGAACAAAACAGACAGCAGTAGACCAATGACTGCTAGTCCAAGACCCAAATAAAACGGATAAGGAGTAACTCCAAAGTGATCGGCGATCCAGCCTGTTGCAAAGGCAACAATACCAACAGCTAGGTAACCAAAAAACTCATTGAGTCCCATGGCAAACCCACGCTTTTTTTCACCTACCAAGTCGATTTTCATAACTACCGTGCTACTCCAAGCGAGACCCTGGTGAATGCCCAATAGAAGATTTGCAAAAATCACCCAATTCCAGTTCGGAGCGTAGATTAGGATAAACGGGACAGGAACAGCCAAAATCCAGCCTGCGACCAGTAGCTTCTTTCGACCGAAGCGATTGGCTAGTTTGCCCGTAAAATAATTTGTAATCGCTTTGGCGAGTCCAAATGCGACGATTGACAGTGGATTGCGTCTATATGAAAACAGAAATATTGTCACGAATGCATGCCCAACAAACCTCAACCAAGATGGAGTGACTGATACTAAAGACCTCCTTATAATGTTAAGTGGATTTGGAACCAGTTGCGAATAAGATTTAATAAAAAACTCCCTCAGTCAAAATCTGAGGGAGTTTTTTATTCAAGTTTTCCAGCTATGAATCCGGTAGTCCAAGCTCCCTGGAAGTTATACCCTCCTGTTATGGCGTCGATGTCCATTACCTCCCCCGTGAAATAGAGACCGGGTACAATTTTACTTTGCATGGTATTCATGTCAATATCCTGAAGACATACGCCACCGCATGTAACAAATTCCTCTTTGAAGGTAGTTTTACCCGACACTTCATAAATGTCATTGGTGAGCAATGTGGTAAGTTTATTCAGTCCTTTTTTGCCCACCTCGCTCCACTTCTTTCTTGGCGACAATTCTGCTTTGGTCAATAAATAGTTCCAAAGTCGATCGGGTAAATTGTACGCTCTTTGGTTGGCCAATAACTTGTTGGGATAAGTATCAATTATCTCTTGCAATTTTTCTAGTACTACTTCATTGTTGGCCTCTCCTACCCAGTTAACTTGTGTTTTAAACTGGTAGCCCATTTCACTCAAAATCCGAGCTCCAAAAGAGGAAAGTACTAAGATTGCTGGTCCGCTCATACCCCAGTGGGTAATCAACAGAGGACCTGATGACTTCAACTTCGTACCTTGAATATTCACTTGGGCATTCTCAACCACGATCCCCATCAAGTCCCGGACCGTTTCATTGGGCATATTGAACGTGAACAAAGAAGGTACAGGGTCTTCAATTTTATGTCCTAGATCTTCGAGCCATTGCAAACCTTGACGTTTAGGTGATCCGCCAGTGGCTATGACAAGCCGATCGCATGTAAAAGTCGATTGCAACCCCCTGCTAAAGTCCAAGGCAAAATGGTCATCCATTTGCCGAATGGCTTGAACTCCTGTACCAATGCGAACAGAAATCCCCAGTCTATCCACCTCTTTCATCAGACAGTCAATGATGGTTTGAGAGTCTTGAGAAACAGGAAAAACACACCCGTCGTCTTGTGTGACTAAAGCGACACCGCGAGACTCGAACCATTCGCAGGTGTGCTTCGTGTTAAATATGTGGAAAGGCTTTTTAAGTTTCTTACCTCCTCGCGGATAGGCCTTGCATAACTCCGGAATAGATGCGCAGCCGTTGGTAACATTACATCTTCCGCCTCCTGAAACTTTAACTTTGGCTAGTAATTTTTGCGACTTTTCCAATATCACAACCTCAGCATCAGGATGATTCTCCTTTGCCGAAATCGCTGCAAAAAATCCCGCAGCACCTCCACCTATAATGACAACTTTCATGAACTGCGAGTCTAGTAATTTTTTGCCTTAAATGTCCTATGGACTCGAAAGACTACTCAAACAATTCACACATACATGTTACAGGAAACTGTCGGTCTGCACTCTCAATAGTGCGGTTGCGCAAAACATGCCTATCGTCGAAAGTGAGCCAATTCGAGATAAATCCGTCCTTGAACTCGGTCTTTAGCCAAAATGTATTTTGCTCTGCTTTTCTGCCAAGTTCTCCTGCATCAATTCGTCCGAAAGGATCAATATTCAGTGAATCTAACAAATTGATCTTTCCTCGCTTATCGGTCTTGATCAAACTTTTAAATTCCAGCTCCCTTGGCAATCTCCAACCTTCGGGTCACACATTCCGTGCGGCATTTACCAAGTAAAAATCTTCACAAGACATCGCACTATCAAGCACAGAAATTTAGGTTTTGCTGCGCAATCAAAGGTTCTCGGCAAAACATTGAAGCCCTTTCAATGCAACAAGTTCATGCTGATTGCCGTCACGTTACTCAACAATACCTTGTAACCCATAGGAAACTAGAACGGTTGAAATCCGAGCGTATAGTGAGAGAAAGAATGCAATCATAGCTGATAAATATCGAACATGTGCTTGAAAAATCAAGCCAGCCGGTTTTAGAAATTCATTTATTTGCGCTCTGGATAGAGATTGCAAAAGCCACCACTTCTTCAAAGTCGATAATTGAATTGCGTTGAGTGAACCTGCATAAATACCATCACCCAAAAAGCATGAAGTATCTAAGACAATTTGGAGCAAAATTATCGTCGGCAGACGAACAGCGTTTTTCGGCCTCGCCTCAATTTAAAAACGGCAGATTCGAGAACCTGGTGACTACAACCATGGATATCACATTGAGTTCACTGCCGAAAATCCTCAAGGAAAACTTTTCAAGTAATACGAAAAAAAGTCCCGAACAACCGATTCCAATAGCTGCATTTGAGGCGCAATCATTTGATTCCGCCGACAACAAACCTAAGTTTATTTGGTATGGCCACTCTGTCCTGCTGCTGCAATTGCTGGGCAAGAACATACTCATCGATCCTATGTTTGGAGACAATGCCGCGCCTATTTCTCCTATTGCCACAAAACGATTTAGCGAGAATAGTTTGGAGTTAATAGACCAACTCCCGAAAATTGACTTGGTAATAATTACGCACGACCACTATGATCACCTCGATTATGACAGCATTAAAAAGCTATTGCCTCTTGCGGACAAATGGTTTGTATCACTTGGTGTGGGTCGACATATAAACAAATGGGGCGTCCCTGCGGACCAGATCTCAGAATTCGATTGGTGGGATGAAGTTGAATTCGAAAACATCAAAATGACTTGCACTCCTTCCCGTCATTTTTCCGGTAGAGGACCCTTTGATCGAGCCAAATCACTTTGGGGAGGCTGGGTATTTCAGACGGATGACCATTCAATTTATTGGAGTGGTGACGGCGGTTATGGCGATCATTTCAAATCCATTTCCGAAAAGTTTGGTTCGTTTGACTGGGCGTTCATTGAGTGCGGACAATACAACAAGTACTGGCGACCAATCCACATGTTTCCCGACGAATCAGTTCAAGCAGGTCTTGATGTCAATGCAAATATCATTTTCCCGGTGCACTGGGGAGGGTTTTCGCTGTCTCCTCACGCTTGGAAAGAGCCCATTGAACAGTTTATGGAGCATGCTCAAAACAATTCGATACAAGCATATTCTCCTGAAATGGGTATCGCGATTAATTTCGGAGAGGAAAATCGTTGTATCGACTGGTGGAAGGATCTTAATTAATTCCTCAGATCCCTTGCACTCAAATTGGCTAGCCTTTGCTCGTGAAGGTTCTTATGCTCTTTGGCTCCAATAATGACGTTTTTTTTTTAGCGACGAGCGCAAATACTTCAACACGGATGGATAAATTTGATTCCTGGATAAACTTAGCCTTTTAGACGTGCACTTACGATTCACCTTCCCTTATTTCGTTTTACGCACTCGACTGGCGTGCGCATTGGCATGTACTGCATTCGTAGGCCTTCCTAGTTCGTTTTTTGGGCAGGCCGGTCCTTGGAGTATCGAATCAACAAATGAGGGGATTGTTGAAGTACAAAGCCGTATTTGGGAGGACCAGGATATCAACGGAGATGATTACCAGATTATCGAGTACCGTGTCACAACCTTTACAGATGTTTCCGTTGAAAAATTGAAGGCGCTTTTATACGCAGGTGATCGACACAAAGAATTCATGCCCGACACGGAGGTGAGTGATGTCATACAAAGATACTCTCCCAAAGAATGGCTTATGTACTATTACTTCGACTCGCCTTGGCCACTCCCCAACTCCGACTGTGTTACGCGCATGACGCTGACCGAAGAACAAGGTTGGGCTAGATTTGACGGCATTGCCGCGGCAGATCTTCATCCGCGGACAGAAGATCGCAGAATGGACAAGTTTGAAATTAGCTACCAGTTTTCTGTCGATGGCGACCGCACAAAGCTGGTCGTGCATTCCACTATGACGCCAGTGGTTCACGCACCCGACTGGCTGGTGAGTATATGGTTCCCCGACGGTCCTGCCGAGCTGGTCTTGGACTTGATTGAGAGGGCAAAGGTCAATTGAAAGGTGCGGAACATTGCACGTTTCTTTTAACGACAGGGTTCTTGTGCACTAGAAACAGCATCCCTACGACGCTATTTTCTGTATAGGGCCAATGGAAACCATACAACCGCTTTGATCGATGACCGAGTTGTGCGGAGAACATACTCTAGTTAGGCTAACCAAAGTGTGGTCGAGAAAATAACTCTGACGCAGCTTAAGTAAAGCAGTAAAGTCAAGTTTCGTCGTCGAGACCTGTTTCCACTTTAACTTGAATTTGACATTTCGAGCTACCACATCATCTGAAGGTTTTCATAGAGTGCAAAGCTTTGTTAAGTGGTTCATAATTGTGCCCTTTAGACCAATTGTGATTTCACACAATACCCGTTATTTGCAGACAATTGACGCGAAGAAGAGCTGCTTCTTGCGACGAACAAGATCATTGTTAACCCACTATTGTAACCGAGGTTACTTAGGTGATGGATTAGTCGGCCTACATTTGTAGACGCAATCAATTACCAATACCAAGAAAGATGAAAATTGAACAACTATATACAGGATGTCTTGCTGAAGCGGCTTATTACATAGAGTCGAACGGGGAGATTGCGATCATTGATCCATTGCGTGAAACCGCACCGTACATGAGAAAAGCTCAAGCGGAAGGAGGAAAGATCAAGTATATTTTTGAAACCCACTTTCATGCCGATTTCGTTTCTGGTCATGTCGACCTAGCAGAGAAAACTGGAGCGACGATCATTTATGGCCCTGGTGCTAAGACTGATTATGACATGCATGAAGCTAAGGACAATGAAGTGTTTAAATTGGGCAATATCACCATCAAAGTATTGCATACTCCCGGGCACACAATGGAGTCTAGCTGCTATCTATTGAGTGATGAGAACGGTAAGAATCACGCTTTGTTTAGCGGAGACACTTTATTTATTGGTGATGTCGGTCGGCCAGATTTAGCTATTAAGTCACACGTTACCAAAGATGACTTGGCAGGTTATTTATTTGATTCTCTTCGCAACAAGGTCATGACTTTGGAAGATGAGGTGATTGTATACCCTGCGCATGGAGCTGGCTCGGCTTGCGGAAAGAACATGAGCAAAGAAACGTGGGATACACTTGGACATCAGAAAGAAGTGAATTACGCCTTAGCTGCAGATATGACTCGTGAAGCTTTCATCAAAGAAGTAACTACAGGAATTCTTCCTCCTCCAGCTTATTTCGCGCAGAATGCGGCCATCAACAAGGGTGGTTACGAAAGCTTGGATATCGTTATGGAAAGAGGAAATGTATCCTTGGAAGTAGAGACATTTGAAGCTATGGCCAACCACGAGGGAGCGCTTGTTTTGGACACTCGAGACAAACATGCATTCACACTAGGACACGTTCCCAACTCAATTTTCATGGGCATCGACGGAAGTTTTGCCCCTTGGGTAGGAGCCTTGATTCTCGATCTTAAACAACCTATCGTATTTGTTTGTGATCCTGGTCGTGAAGAAGAGATTGTGACCCGACTTTCGCGAGTGGGATATGACAATACACTCGGATTCTTGAACGGTGGTTTGGACGCGTGGGCTGTTGCAGGCAAGGACGTTTCTAATATCAAATCTATTACTGCTACTGGGCTAGGGCACAAAATGAAAGAAGGTGACACGAATGTTCTGGACGTTAGAAAACCAAGCGAGTTTGCTGCCGAGCACGTTGACAATGCCAAGAACCTTCCGCTTGACTTTCTAAACAACAAAATGGACGAGTTGGACCGCGAGGAGACCTACTACATCCATTGTGCTAGTGGCTACCGATCATTGATATTTTCTTCCATTCTAATGTCCAGAGGGTACGACAAAGTCTATGATATCGCAGGAGGATATAGTGCGATCTTGGGAACCGACATTGAAGTGACAGACTTTGTTTGTCCATCTACATTAAAGGATTAAGACTTTGAGGAATAGAGTCGGTCTAGGCTACTTTGGAAATCTGACCGACATTCTTCTCATTTCTGTTCTATGATTTATATCAGGAGGTAACTCGTAAAACGAAACTACCTTAATTTGCAAATGTTCACCATGACGTCAACAATCTTAAATATCGACAACCTCAAATGTGGTGGTTGCGAAAGCACTGTGACTAAAGTAGTAAGTGGCTTCATTGGTGTGCACGAAGTAACGACCAGTTCGATTGATGGAGCGGTGATGTTTTCATTCGACGGAGATGACTCTATTGTAGATGACATCAAGAAGAAACTGGGTTTGATCGGTTACCCTCCCATGGGCACTTCAAACACCCTCCAAAAGGCCGTGAGTTATGTGAGCTGTGCAAAGGGTAAGATTTCAAACATGTGATTTCACCTTAGAAACTTGTACCATGAAGTCCAATTTCAAAGCTCTCATTGACTCAGAGACACCCGTATTGATTGACTTCTACGCCGACTGGTGTGGACCTTGTAAGATGATGCCTCCAATTTTAAAGGAGCTCAAAAACAGCATGGGCGACCGCATTCGTATTGTTAAAATTGACACGGAAAAGAATCAACCACTTTCGGCCCAACTGGGTATTCGAAGCATCCCTACACTAGTCGTTTTCCAAAATGGCAAGGAGATTTGGCGTCAGGCCGGTGTTGTTCCTGCAGCACAGCTAGAGACTCATATTACGGCTGCCATCAATTGATCATACTTTCTTCTCTCCAAGAATCCAAGAAGGTTTCAGCTTTCCAGGCTTAAAATCACGATGTAGTTTTTCACGGATATGAGCTATCCCATCTTCGATTGAATCGGTAAAGTATACAAGATCCAAGTCCTCTGGTGAGATGGTACTTTCTTCTTTCATGAGCTCCAGTTGCTCCCGAATATTCTTCCAGTATTCCACGCCGACAATGACAATTGGAAAGCCTTTGATTTTTCCAGTCTGAATAAGTGTGAACGTCTCAAACAATTCATCGAGCGTTCCTCCTCCGCCCGGCATAATTACAAATGCAGATGAGTATTTAACCAAAAGCACCTTTCGAACGAAAAAATGCTTGAAGTTAATGTCTATGTTCACATATGGATTGGCGTGCTGTTCCATCGGCAAGACGATATTGCACCCGATTGACTTGGCTCCCACTTCAAAGGCGCCACGATTCGCCGCTTCCATAACTCCGGGGCCTCCTCCCGACATGATTGCGAATCCCAATTTGCCAAGCTCACCAGCGAATTCCCTCGTAAGCTGATAATATTCGTGGTCTTCAGAAAATCGTGCTGAACCAAAAACAGTCACGCAAGGTCCGATAAAATGAAGCTTTCTAAATCCATAAAAAAATTGTCGCATAACCTGCCAAACGGTAACAAACTCCTTCCACCTGCTTCGGGGTCCTTCAAGGAAATCAAATTCGTTGCTTCTTCGCTCTTTGCTCATTCTACTTCATTTATTGCCAGCGAAGTTCAGCCTTTTTAACCAACTCCCAAGAAGAGAAAAGGCCGTCATGATTTTCATAGTACCCGCTATACCTTTGACTAAAGCATATATTTGGGTAATAATTCGACCCCTTAACCGTTCAACAATCGATGCCAATTTGGATTAAGAAATACTTTTGGATGTGGCTAGGCCTTCTCGCCTTATTGTTGCGTATTCCGCTTTCACTTTTTCCCGAATTCACTCAAGCCATTTACCAAAACGGATTGTTTGCATTTTACCGCATTCTTTGGGATCATTCCATCGCCTATTCTCCTATTCCATTGGTCGTATTATTTATTCTGGCACTTGTAATTCTAGCCTTTCGCTTCTTTAGCACGTGGGCAAATGATAAAAAGTGGATGGTCCTTTTTCGTGCTCTCGGTAGCTCATTAGGTTTCCTTATTTTCTGTTTCTATTTCCTGTGGGGCTTCAATTATCATGCGCCTTCCATGAAGTCGAGATTATCTCTTCCTGAAACAGAAGTCAATCAACCTGAACTGATGCATTTTCTCGAATTCACGACGGCCAAAGCATCAACTATTCGCTGCTCACTGAGCGACTCCGAGTGGAAAGATGAATGGGTCCCGAACGAATCGATGGACTTCTTGAGGGAAGCGCTTGAAGGTGAACTGGGTCCGCTTCTTTATCCTGTAGCGGGATCGGTTCAATGTCGAGAAATCGGTGTTGGCGGTTTCATGCGGCGAATGGGGATATTGGGGATCTATTTGCCTTTTGTGGGCGAAGGTCATGTCGACGCAACGCAAACCTCCCTGACACTATTCTTCTCCGCTACACACGAGATGTCACATGGTTATGGAATTACAGACGAGGGCGAGGCAAACTTTGCGGCCTGGCTGGCCATGACCAAAAGCGACGAGGCTGTTTTTCAATACATCGCGCAACTTGAGCTTATTCGCTATCTTTTGCACGATCTGTACAGAATGGATGAATATCTATATGAGGACGTTCGCCAACAATTGCCGTCTTTGATCGATTCAGACTTGACTTTAATTCGTGCTAATTCGCAGGAATACCCGGGCTTCTTTCCGGCATTTTCGGAAGCCATGAATAATCTGTACTTGCAATCTCAGGGGGTTGAAGCCGGTATTGAAAGCTATGGAGAATTTGTGAACTTGGCTATGGCCTACTCCACGATGAATCGGCTGGCTCCCTGATCGGTGGTCATAAAGTAAACTCCTGGTGTCATAGTGCTCACATCCAGGGCTGACAAGCCATTGAGAACAGCAACAACATTCCCATGAACATCAAATACGCGTCCTTTTAATGGTTGAGAGAAATTTAGAATAGTAGAACTTGGATTTGGGTATAGCGAAAGCCCTTTTGTTCCGCTCGAATCCTCCTCAACTGTTGTAGGCCCACAATTGGACCAAACATTCACCGGAAGCGTCACAAATACATCACCTGCTACTGCCTGAACTGCGACTAAACCGCCTGTCTCTGCCGATTGAAAACTGAAGTTAATATCGGCCGAAATGACTGCGTCAGATGTCGTGAATGACCCCGTATAACATCCTGGTTCGAGGCATAATTCTTCCGTAAAAAAGGGTGAGTCTGGAGAAAATTCGTGAAAGGCTGAATACACTATGATTCCATCTATGTCGATCAGTTCCATGATTATAGGATCGATTATCTGCTTGTCCCCAGATTGGGCCGCCCAAAAATTTATTACATGGCATTCATCCGTTGGAATAAGTACAACAGTTTCATTAAACGAACAAACCATTTCTTCATAAAAGCCTGTCCATAGCTCGATTGCTAAATCATACTGTTGGCCAGGAACTAAGTCCTGCATAGTATGGGGAACGTTATGTACACTCCATGCACCAATTCCAAAAAAGTCCACGAGTTCTTCACCCACGAGTTCATCATTGTAATAGATTCGAAATCCGGGATAACTAAAAATACCGGACGAATTATTGGTCACGTGAATGCCGATAGATTCTGGTGCAAGAGGGTCGACATGAACAGCTTCCAATTGAAGACTATCGCAAAAATTTTGCGCCGACATTGTTGTTTCAATAGCCAATATTAGCAGTGGCGTTAACGCGATCAAAAGGGCTTTCCGAATATTTATCATGGTATTGTTTTTGGTCCTTAAATATAAATCAAAGATCGCAATAGTATGGAACAACTTGGTAGCATTCAATCTGTAACCCTTGGAATGACAATTCATGAATGATTACAGCTCAAATCTGTAAATGGTAGGGGATACTTTGTGCTTTTTATGCTCCCACCTTTCGCTTGTGATATAGCCGATAGTTTCTGATTTCATAACCACACCTTCAACCTGACCGATGGAGTTAACCGATCCGAGATTGTATTTGCGCTTGTCGCTGTTAAACCACATTCCCTTGTCGCCCTCAAAGCTCCATAAAAACCCTAAACCTAAAGACGAGTAACCCAATAAAACTAGTCTGCCCTTCTCCGTAACACTGGCCCCTGTCACCATTCCTTGCACATCAAATTCCTCCAATAATTTGGCGTAAAACTCACCTGGTTCAGTCGGCAGCACATAATGCTTCGTTTTATGTGACGACCATTCTTTTGTGAATAGATGCAACTCACCATCGAACCAAATCAGACTCTCACAATCCCAATTCGTAGACTGAGGTTTGCTTTTCTTGGCCTCCATGTCTTGCTCAGGATAGTCGAATTTAATTGACTTTGCTTTGACTCCGAACTTCTTATCCTCTTCCCATTCTGACTTCAGAATTTTCAAAACTCGAAGATCCGTCCGCTTGCCATTTCCATTGTTTCCAAAATCTCCAATGTACCATGCATCAGGTCCTTCGGCAATATCTTCCCAGTCTTTATTATCTTTTCCTTTGACTTCGGCTTCCTGAATTATCCTGCCATCATTGACACCTACTCTGAAAAGCCTTGGTGCATTGCCTCCATCATTGTGAACTAAAAGTGAATTTTCATCAAAGAAGACTGCCCCGCTGCATTCTTCCAAATCAGAATCTAGAATTGAGCTTACTGTCAATACTACAGTTTCCCGACTCAAGCTAGATTGACCGTGAGAAAAATGTGATGAAAAAGCGAAAGCAATCAGCACCAACACGCCAATGAATTGGCTAACAATGGTTATACTTGTGAACTGTTTATAATTATCCTTCATCATGAATCGAATTATCCTTGCAGTTGGAATTCTTTTGTGTTCAATGTTTACGAACGCCCAAACTTACTTCCTTAATGGGACTGCGCAATATATTGGCAACGATTGTTATCGTTTAACTCAAACAATAGGCAATCAAAATGGCACGGTTTGGTACGCCGAGCAAATCGATCTATCCGAGCCATTCAACATCGAATTTGAGATCTACCTCGGATTAAGCGATGCTGGTGCGGATGGTATTGTGTTTGTATTGCAAACAGTAGGAACGGATGCCATTGGAGACAGTGGCGGTGGGATTGGATATGAAGGATTCTCTCCATCTTTAGGTATTGAATTCGATACATGGCAAAACTTGGAATTAGCCGATATAGCGGCTGATCACATCGCGGTTATCTCAAATGGAGTAGTAAATCACAGTTTAGGAACGAATATAGCTGGGCCTGTGCAAACAGACATAGGGGATGTCAATGTAGAAGATGGCTCCTACCACTCGGTTCGTATCATTTGGGAACCGATTACACAAAATCTACAAGTACTTTTCGACTGTGAGGAGCGCATTAACACGACCTATGACATAATTGGAAATATATTCAGCGGAGATCCTATGGTATTTTGGGGGTTCACAGGATCAACAGGTGGAGCGAATAACAATCAAATCGTTTGCTTGCAAGATAATATCCTCAGCGTAGGACCAAACGTAACTATATGCACAGGATCTAGCACTACACTTGATATCCCTGGCGATCCAGAGGGAACCTTCACTTGGACACCGGCAGCTGGACTCGATGATCCTTCCATTGGATCTCCTAACGCCTCTCCTGATTCGACTACTACGTATACTGTCCAATACAGCGATCTGTGTGGTGCAATTTTAATCGATTCAGTTACTGTGACGGTACAAGACCTTATTGTAACAATTGATGATTTCCCACTGCTGTCATGCGAAGAGTCTGTACAGACGATTCAAGCATCCAATAACTTTGACAATGAAGTTGTGTATTCATGGGATACCGATACAGGTGATATCATAGCCAACGGAGATAGTGACCAACCATCTGTTGGCGGACCAGGATGGTATTACGTGGAGGCCAGTTTTAATGACGTGTGCTTCTCTTATGATTCTGTCATGGTCGAAGGAAATTATGAATTTTCATTGGAGTTAGATGTGGAAAGCATCATTTCTTGTTTTGATCCAACTACCACAATATCAGGAATTACTAATCCTGACAACGGCGCAATGTACGTTTGGGAAACTGGCGCAGGAACAATCGATGCAGGTCAAGGAACAGATCAAATTACTGTGAGCGATGGCGGCACCTATACTCTGAGTGCATTCATAAATGACTTTTGTATTTCGGAAGAAACTATTAACGTTCCTGTGAACTTTGAAACTTCTCTAGCCGAGGCCGGAAATGAGCAGCAAATAGATTGTGACACACCTACTATAACGCTCTCCGGATCAACAGACGGAAGTAATCCTGACATTTTCTGGACGACCTCTGATGGAAATCTGTTCGCAGGAGTCACTACACTCTCTCCTTCGGCCGACGAAACAGGAACCTATACAATAACGGCTACTCATCCTGTGAGTGGATGCACGAGTGAAGATACTGTTAATGTTATTGCAAACTTTGAGCTGCCATTGGCTGAAGCAGGAACGGCAGACACCTTGACTTGTCAAGATCCTTGGATCAACATTACGGGGGCTGCACTTGGAGGACAAAATCCTTCGTTTACATGGAGCACATCAAATGGCAATATATTGGAGAATGGCAATACACTTTCACCTTTGGTCGATCAGCCAGGAACCTATCTCATTACGGTAGTAGACAATAACAATGGATGTATTTCAACAGATGAGGTTGTTGTTTTTGTTAACGAAAATTTCTTTCTCGATGTAAGTTCAATGACTATTCCCAACATCATTACTCCAGGAGGAGATGATTACAATGATGTCTTCAAACCATTTCTGAAAAGTGACCCTGAATTTGAGCTTACAGAGATTCTCCAAGATTATAGTCTGCAAATATACAATCGCTGGGGGGTGCTTCTTTATGAGAATGAATCGAATGAGACCATTTGGGATGGCCGCATAAGTGGTGAATTCTTGCCAGATGGGACATATTACTACATCATGACATATTCCATGGCTTGCAGCATTCAAGAAGAATCAACCGCAACTGGACATATACAAGTGATCAATACCAAATAGAATTCGATTCATACTTTGCACATGAAAACTAGTCTAACAGACTAACTAAATTAAACTTGCAAACATTAAATTAGCCTCACACAGTCGGTCATGAAACGCTCTTCGCGCATATTGAAAATTCTAGTTTTTGTATTGCTCCTCATCGCAGGAGCATTATATGCGGTGGGAAAAACTTGCGGCGAACTTGAATACCAGACCAAGGTCGAAATGGAAGCGCCGCTAGGTTTTAGCTGGTCGGTATTCCAAGATCCATCGCACATGCGTAATTGGATAAGAGGTTTCCAACGCATCGAAATGGTAGAAGGAGTTATTGGACAACCCGGCAGTCAGTACAATATCATTCTGGAGGAAAACGGTCATCAATTTACTATTGAGCAAACCATTGTTATTTTAAGCCCACCAGATTTGATGAAATATGACATTGTCAATGACTACATCACCGGAACTACAAACATAGAGTTCAGCTCAGACCTTCAGCGCACATCCGTCGTTGTTACAACAAAAGTTAAGGGACAGAACGCATTTAAAAATTTGCTTGTACATTGGGAAAAAGACGGGTTGACAGATCAAGATCAAGACAATTGGTCGAAACTAAAGCAATTGGTTGAAGCAAAATATGCGAGACACTAAGTCACTAATTATCATTCTTGGCATACTTGTGTTTGCCTTTTCATGCCGAAAAGGGAATATTGAGGAAGTATTAGAAGATCAATATAAGATCGTTCCTAACTTACCTTCGGAGCCCTACAATTATGCCGATTATCAATTCCCCGAGGGCTTCATCTCAGGTCTGCTCAATTTGGTTAATTCAATTCCAGCGTACAATCTAACAACAGACGACGGAGCTACTCTAGGCCGCGTGCTTTTCTATGATGTGAGTCTTTCACAGAATTACGCCGTCAGTTGCTCAAGTTGTCATAATCAACAGAATGGCTTCTCTGACCCAAGACCAAAGAGCGTTGGTTTTTTAGGAGGTGAAACGAAGCGCAACTCAATGAACCTGGTCAATCACCAGTTCAACAGACGCATGTTTTGGGACCTGAGGGCAAACAATTTAGAACAACAAGTATTGATACCTATTGAAGATCCTATTGAAATGGGTATGGACTTGAATAACCTCGTTGAACGTCTCCAACACGTTGAACATTATCCACCCTTGTTTGAAAAGGCTTTTGGAACGACCGAGATCACCTCTGACCTCATCTCAAAGGCTTTGGCTCAGTTTGTAAGATCAATCGTCTCATATCAGACCAAGTATGATATTGGACTTACAAGCGAATTCTCAAATTTCACCGAGCAGGAAAACATTGGGCGTGAATTATTCTTTAGCAATGCGACGCGCTGCGCACATTGCCATACAACGTCCAATTTCTATCAGCCCGGGGGACTTATCAATGGACTGGACGAGGAATATGCCGATGGTGGTCAAGGAGATGTAAACGGAAACCTGGACGACCATGGTCGTTTCAAAGTTCCTTCGTTGCGAAATGTAGCTTTGAGCGCTCCTTACATGCACGATGGCAGGTTTTCTTCACTGGAAGAAGTCATTGAGTTCTACAATAGTGGAGTTCAAGCCCATCCCTTTTTAGACGACCGTCTTACTCCAGATCTAACTCCAGGAGGAACGCCTTACGAATTGAACTTGGAGCAGGGGCAAAAAGATGCATTGTTGGAATTCCTGCACACACTCACAGATCACCCTTTGATCAACGATATCAAATTCAGCAGTCCTTTTCCTGAATAAAATTGTTTCAATTTTGGACAAAAAAAATCCGGGAGAGTATCCCGGATTTCAATCAATTATTTTTTAGATTCTCTCTTATTGAATTGCAAATTCAGAGTTGTTAAACTTGGTGTTTAGCTCAAAAGAATCGATATCGATCACAATAGTTTGAGCTCCTGCAATTTGCTGAAATGACGATGGATATTTAAACCCTTTATATTCTGTGTACTCAAGGAATTTCGTCACAGCTATCATCTCACCTCCCTCTGGAGTCGTTGTCGGTGACTCAGACATTATCTTTAGGCCGCTAGCGACACTGTAATAATGATGTTCAATACTTCCGCTCTTTTTAGTCAGTTTCACGACGTACGCCTGCTCATCATCAACTTGACCGATACCCAAAAGTTCCAATAGAAAACCGTGTTCGACATATTTAGTTTCCCCCATGAAATCCGCTTCAACTTTCATGTCTTCAACTTCTTCTTCAGACATCGGTTGAGCCATTCCCATTTGAGCGATTGCGCCCTTCTCTCCATCAAAAGTCTGAGACATAACAGCTGCGCCTCCCATGAATACTTCCGTCTTGCTTTTCTTGTTGTCCATCATCATCATCACCAGGTCCAAGGACATTCCTTGCATCGACATGGTTCCAGTTTGCTTGTAGCTTTTCACGGTGGCCATCTTCTCCAATCCACCTAGGGCAGTAAAGTAATCATCCATAACCGTCTGAGCAGTAACACCCTCTGGAGCTTCTGAGTAATTCACCCATTCATTGCCATAAGCATCAAAATACTCCACTTCACCTTTTGAGCTAAATCGAGCCAACTTTTCTGCTACTTCATCCTTGTTTCCAACTACAGTAATGTATGCATTGGCAGGTTTGATGTATTTCTGTGCAGCTGCTATAACATCTTGCGCAGTTACTGCCTCAAGTCGTGATAGGTAAGTTGCATAATAATCTGCCGGAAGGCTGTACTTCTCAATGTTCAGGGCAAAGCGAGCGATAGTCTGCGGACTTTCCAACGAACGCGCGAAACTTCCATTCATACTATTCTTCACAAATTGCAAAGTAGAATCAGGAACAAGTTCCTCGGTTATTCTCTTAAGCTCATACATGAACTCAACAATTGCCGAGTCAGTCACTTCATTTCGAACGCTTCCTGAAGCCGAAAAACTTCCAATGACTGGATCACTCGAAAGCGAAGATCGCGCTCCATAAGTATAGGCTTTGTCCTCACGAAGATTTTGCATCAACCTACCGCTGAATACACCACCGCCTAAGACCGAATTCATAACTGTTGCAGCAACAGCATCATCACAACCAGGTTTGAAGTCTACTGGATAAGTAATTCTAATTTGAGATTGAACGGCTCCCGTCAATGGAACAAATGTTACTCGGTTCCCTGCAGGTGAAGTTGGCTGCTCATATACATTGTGTCGCAATGCACTCTTCTCCCAGCTCCCAAAATATGTATTGGCATCAGCCAAAGCTTGCTCCGGAGTCACATCGCCTACAACAACTAAATACGAGTTGTTTGGCTTAAAATATGTTGCGTAGTATTCAATAATATCCTCACGTGTGATAGCCTCGATAGACTTCTTCGTTTCAATTTCACCGTACGGGTGATCCGATCCATAAGAAATCGCTCTTGCTATGTTTCCTGACATTGTGCCGGGATCAGTCTCGCCAGAAACCAAACCTGAAAGCGTTTGCTTCTTAAGCTTTTCAATTTCGTCTTCCGGAAATGAAGGAGAAAGCAATACTTCAGACATCAAAGCGAGTAAGTCGGCATTGTGTTTTTTCAAACATGAACCTGACATTCCAGTTGAATAAGTGTTCATTCTCGCTCCCATAAAATCAATTGTCTCGTCTATCTCCGATTTTGATTTAGCAGCTGTTCCAGACTTCAATAGATCTCCGGACATTCCCACATACCCAGCCTTATCGCCTTCCAAAACAGGGTCTCTATCGACAGTAAGTCTATATGAAATACGAGGTAATTTATGATTCTCGACAACGATCAAAGTGAGTCCGTTGTCTAGAATATTTTTGGTATACCCACCCAAATTAATTTGCGGTGCCATTGCCGGTTCCGGTGCTGCAGATCGATCAAGTGTCGAGCTACTGCCACATCCTGCTAGAAAGAGGATAACCGCAAGGCCTAATATTTGTGCTATGATTTTCATCTTTGTACTTTTTACTATTACTGTTATTGAGCGGCTTCATCGAACAAGAAATAGAGTACTACTCTATTCTCTGGAACATAATACTTCTTAGCCGCGGCCAGAATATCTTCTCGTGTCACACTCATGTATCGCCCGATCTCAGTGTTGAGTAGATTGGCGTCTCCCAGATACATATGATAGTTGGCCAAGCTCTCGGCGATTCCCGCAACAGTGCTGTTATTAGAGATAAAGTCGTTTTCAATTTGATTGCGAAGCTTTTGAAACTCGCGTTCAGTAATGAGTTCATTCTGAAGTTTAACGATCTCTTCATTCATCGCAGCCTCAACCTCACTTGGATCAACAGACATATTGGCCATGGCAAATCCCAAAGTCAATCCTGGATCTTCAAGCGCAAACGAAAATGCCCCACAGAAAAGAGCTAACTCTTTTTCGTCTACTACACTCTTGTTCAATCGTGAACTCTCACCTTGTGAAAGCACCTGGTTCAACATATCTACAGCGTAGAACTCCGTGCTTCCTTGCTTGGGAATGTGATACGCCTGCAATACCAATGGCAGTTGATCCTTACCCCATATTGTGTCGCGAACTTCAGCTGTCTTAACTGGCTCAGGAGTAGAAGGTCTTACAATCTCAGTATTACCTCGAGGAATATCGCTGAAGTACTTCTTAATAAGCTTGGAAGTAGCCTTAACGTCGAAATCACCAGCAATGGATAGAACGGCATTCTCAGGCACATAAAACTTCTTGTAAAAATCAATGAATTCTTGCTCTTGTGCAGCGTTCAAATGGTCCAACGAACCGATTGTAGTCCACTGATATGGGTGAACAGTATATGCGCGTTTCATTGTTTCTTCGAGCAAGCGGCCATAAGGCTGGTTGTCTACTCGCATTCTCTTCTCTTCCTTAACTACTTCCCGTTGAGTCTCGATTCCTACGATTTCAACTTTGGAATGAAGCATACGCTCTGATTCCAACCAAAGACCTAGTTCCAATTGATTCGAAGGCAATACTTCATAATAAAATGTGCGGTCATTGGTGGTATTCGCATTTAAGGTACCTCCAGCATTTTCAACATAACTTGAAAACTCTCCTCGACCAATGTTCTCGCTACCTTCGAAAAGCAAGTGCTCGAAAAAATGGGCCATTCCCGTTCTGTTTGGGTCCTCATTTTTAGAGCCCACGTGATACATTACAGTTACAGCAACGATTGGGGTGGAATGGTCTTCATGCAAAATTACATGCAAGCCATTCTTTAAATCGAACTCCTCAAATTCGATGTTGTTCTCCTGAGCGGTTCCCAACGCAGCTATTGCGCAGAAAGCCAGTCCGAGGCTTGTTTTTAAGATCTTCATAATTGTTAATTTACCGAGCAAAAGTAGTACTTGAAGATGACAATCCCACGAGGAAATGAGCAACGGCAAATAGCTTATTTAAAATTCATTTATCGAAGTCCATGCTAAGGACTATTTTTGTCGCAAATTCAAGCAAGCATGGATCATCACGAACTTCATTCAAAGCCCATTTCTCTCGAACATTTGAGAGCAATTCGAGATGGGAAACAACAGGTTGAGCTGAGCGAAGAGTCACTCGCCGTCATTGAGAAGTGCCGGACCTACTTAGACAATAAACTGGCCAAACAAGATTCTCCGATCTATGGAATCAACACTGGTTTTGGATCATTACATAGCACATCGATAAACACAGAGAACCTTGAACAACTGCAAATAAACTTAGTACGAAGTCACGCCTGCGGCATGGGCGAGGAAGTTCCAGCCAAAATCGTGCGCCTTATGCTATACTTGAAAGCTCGCGGACTATCTTATGGTCATTCGGCAGCTCAGGTGCAGACTGTACAATCCCTTTTAACATGTTTGAACAATGATGTCCTCCCAATAATATACCAACAAGGATCACTGGGAGCGTCAGGCGATCTTGCTCCTTTGGCTCACTTATCTCTTGGAATTCTAGGTGAAGGGGAAGTTCAATTTAATGGATCGCGCCTAAAGGCAAGTGATGCACTGAACTCGATAGGTTTAAAACCAGTCCAGCTTCGATCAAAAGAAGGGCTAGCTCTGTTGAACGGCACCCAATTCATGTCGGCATACGCTAGCCACTTGCTTCTCGAATGCAATCGAATAATACAATTGGCCGATATCATCGGAGCTCTATCTTTGGAGGCATATGACGGTCGGCCTGAACCTTTCAGTCCGCAAGTTCACGCCATTAGAAACCACCAAGGTCAAATTGACGTTTCGGCCAATTTCAGAAACTTGTTTGAAGGCTCAGAAATTATCACACAACCCAAAGAGCACGTCCAAGACCCGTATAGTTTTCGCTGCATTCCTCAAGTCCACGGGGCTACTAGAGATGCATTGGATTACATAATAGGTGTTGTCGAGCGAGAAATCAATGCAGTAACTGATAATCCTACAATATTCCCCGATGAAGACCTTATTATCTCAGCGGGAAATTTCCACGGACAGCCCTTGGCTTTGGCCTTAGATCACTTGGCTATAATTATTGCCGAACTAGGAAGTATTTCTGAAAGGCGGACATATAAGCTCATCTCAGGAAAGCGTGGACTTCCTGCATTCTTGGTGAAAAACCCAGGTTTGAACTCAGGATTCATGATCCCACAGTATACCGCTGCGAGTATTGTAAGTCAAAATAAAGGATTGTGTTTTCCTGCCAGTGTAGATACAATAGACTCTTCAAATGGGCAGGAAGATCACGTGAGTATGGGAGCAAATGCCGCAACAAAAGCTTATCGAGTCATTGAAAATGTAAAGTCTATTCTAGGCATCGAATTGATGAACGCTAGTCAAGGATTTGAATTCAGAAGACCAAAGAAATCATCGAAAAAACTTGAGCAGTTTTACACGGAATACCGCAAGGTTGTTCCTACTATGGAAACCGATGCGTACATCAAACCCATGATGGACGCAAGCCGTGCATTTATCGAAACGGTTGATTTGGAGGGATACCTTTAATTCATTTGCGCATGGCGCGGATCTATTTAAAAGCAACTTCACAAACTTTCAAGGAATGAAAAAACCCCAATTACTTGAGGATTTTCAAAGATAGCAAGGGTTTGAACGAACTAGTCGCGCAGCTTCGTAGACAACATTAGTAAGTCATACTCCTCCATAGAAATGCGAAGGTCGTTGAGCAGACCGTTATTTTTGTCCAATACTTGTTCAATATCCTCCAGGGCGCCGTCATGATCACCCGTGCGCAATTTTATAGTTCCAGTGAAATTCAAAACATCCCATTTATTCCAAGGGTCGCTGCTTAAGATCGCAGAAAAATCGCTCATAGCCTCGGCGTATTTACCAAGATGAAACAAAGCTATGCCTCTGTAATATTGAAACCCTTGTTCCACTGGATTCATGGCAATAGCCAAATTGTAATATTCAATAGCCTCATCATATCGATGTGCCTTGGAATATAATTTTCCTAGTTTGACGTAACTGTAACATAAAGTATCATCTGGACTGACTTTGGCCAGCTGTTCTTCAATTTCACCTACATCGAAGAAAATCTCAAATTCATCTTCTTCGTAATTATCATGGTTGTAAAATTCCATAGTACTGATTTTGTTTTCTAAGACAAATTTAACTGCAAGCAAATCAGATCATTGTAATCCGTTTTGATTCGCTTCATGTGGGAAATAGATGACGGCCTCTATTCGCTATTTTGAAAAGAGATATTATATTGTAGAAATGAGGCATGTTAAAACCAACAGTCGCAACTCATTTGGACGCTGTATTCGGAGCCGACTTTCCAAGTAATTCGTACCTTTATAATCCAAATAACATTATTGCCATGAAAGTCAAAATTAGCTTCTTAGCTGCCTTTATATTGTCGGTTTTCACAGCCCATTCTCAGGGATTCGTGAATGTCACCAATGATCTTGGTATCGATGTATTCAACAGTTCTCCAACTTTGGGATTCGGTGTAAGCTTCTACGATTTCGACAACGATGGTTGGGATGATCTTTCTTTCTGTCAAAAAAGTGATTCACTTGTTTTTTTTAAAAATATTGAGGGCACATTCGTGCAAATGCCATCTCCTGTATATGCCTGGGCTGATTCCAAGCATGTTACATGGGCCGATTATGACAATGATGGCGATCCTGACTTACTTGTAACACAGTATCTAGGTCTCACCCAATTATTGCGAAACGATGGGAATTGGAATTTCACCGATGTCAGTTTTGATGCTGGAATACCACAAGAGCCACTCGCCAAAACTTTCGGGGTAAGCTGGGCCGACTACGATCATGATGGTTGGTTGGATGTGTATATCTGCAATTACAACTGGAACGATGGAATGACCAATTGGTGCATGCATAACAATGGTGACGGGACATTCACAGATATGGCATTGCAAATTGGTATTGAAAACGGGTCAAAACCTAGCTACCAGTCGGCATGGATAGACCACAACAATGACCAGTGGCCCGACCTCTATGTAATCAACGACTTTCTACCTCAGAATGCTTTATATGAAAACAACGGCGACGGTACATTCACAGATATTTCTGAATCGTCGGGCACGAACCTGAGCATCGAAGCCATGAGTGCATCAGCCAATGATTATGACAACGATGGAGACCTGGATATGTATATTTCCAACAATACAGCGGGTAACTTTTTAATGGAAAATGAAGGAGATGGTACATACAACAATGTGGCACCTAGCTTGGGAGTAACGGTTAATGATCTCTGTTGGGGTAGCCTTTGGATAGATTACGACAATGATAGATGGGACGACCTTTACGTAGCTACTTCATTTGGATCGGGAAGCTATATCAATCATTTTTTCACAAATGATGAGGGAGAATTTACTTCGGCTGATGAACTTATAAGCAGCCAAGACCAAGCGGTGAGTTTTGGCAATGCCAAAGGGGACTTCAACAACGATGGTTTCTATGATATTGTTCAAGCTAATGCTTCAAGTCAGCACTCATTTATCTATGAAAACCAGACCACTAGCAATAATTTCGTAAAAGTAAACCTAGAGGGAACTGCATCAAACAGAGACGCTATTGGAACTTGGTTAGAGTCTTACATCGATGGGATCAAATATGTAGAATACACTCAACTCGGTCAGAATTTCCTCGGACAAAATTCTCAACATTTAATTTTGCCATTAGGCTCCTCTTCGAAGCTAGATTCACTCTTCATCACTTGGCCAAATGGGCTCACAGAAATTTATTATGATTTGCTAGCAGGCACTACATCTGACTTTCTCGAAGGAAGCACAGTGAACATAGACACTTCAATTGAGGGACCAACGGGGATATGCGCAGGACAAACAACAATGCTCTCTATTATCGGTCAATTTATAACTATTGAATGGAGCACTGGGGATTTTGGAAGTAGTTTGCTCGTTGATGAGCCCGGAACTTACTTCGCTGAAGTTACAGATATAAACGGTTATGTTTTCATTTCTTCAAGTGTCGAAATAACAAGTTTTGCAGCCTCTCCAGCGGTTGCGAATGTGGGTGAGAATGTATGTTTTGGTGATACCAATGCGTCCATCAATCTAATTTTTGAGAACGATGACTTCGAAGAATTAACTTGGTCAAGTGGACAAGATTCAACGTACATCGATGGATTGTCAGCAGGCTGGTACACCTATTTTCTTATCGATGTCAACTTATGCTCCTTGACTGATTCAGTTGAGGTTTTAGACCCAAATGAGATTGAGTATACGATACAGGCAATTCCTACGACATGTTATGGGTTCGACAATGGATCTGCCCTTATAGAAGCTTCGGGAGGAACTGGTGATCTGAGTATTGACGTCAACGGCATTGATTTGGACCAATTGTCAGCAGGAAATTACCCTGGAACAATTACCGACGGGAGTTTCTGCAGCATTGATTTCGAAATATCTGTACCCCAACCTGATGAAATTTTAGTCACGAGTGAAGCCGAGCCTGCATGGGGTTCAGAAGGTTTAATTACAATTGAAATTTCGGGCGGGACGGAACCATATTCAATCCTCTGGAATACTGGAGACGCTGATGTAGAGATATTGAGTGACCTAGTTGTAGGAATTTATTCAGTCTGGATAACGGATGCCAATGGCTGTTCGCTCTTCACGGAAATAGAAGTCGAGCAAGGCTTATCAATCCAAGAGCGACTTTCTCCTGATGTAAGCATTTATCCCAACCCAGCTAAATACAATTTCACCGTTGAGTTTGATGGTGTTGACAAAGGTGTTTTAAAAATGATTGATGCACAAGGCAAATGTGTGCGAACTCATAGTACAAATGGCACTACCATTATCGACATTGCAGACCTTGCCAAAGGTATTTACAGCATAACTTGGATTGGTGAAGATGGGCAGAGATTTATAAAACAACTAGCAATTAAATAAGGCTCGTCAAAGGCCGCATCATTTTTCCTATGAAGATGTGGAAGCACTTACTCATTGTTTTTTTGGCACTTGTATTGGTGCCGACAGCAGTCTATTTATACCTAGATGCGCGAGGACCGAATTACAGCGGCGAGTTCAATTTGTCTGGATTATCTGATGATGTTGAGGTAAGCTTTGATGATTTCGGCATTCCGCATATTAAAGGAGCCAACAAAACTGATCTCTACTGCAGCTTTGGATATACTATCGCCAGTGAGAGGCTGTTCCAGATGGAAATGATGAGGAGGGTTGGACACGGCAAGTTATCGGAAATCTTAGGCTCAGAATTTATAAGCACCGATGTCCTATTTCGTTCATTGTTAGGCCCTGAATATATACAAAGACAAGTAGACAGATTAGAGAGCACGGGATCACTGGAAATGAACGCCGAAATAACCGCCTATTTATCGGGTGTGAATCAGTTCATCCTGCAAGGCCCAAGTCCTATGGAGTTTGCTGTCTTAGGAATCGAGAAAACTCCCTTTGACAAAAGTGATTTATTTGCTATCGCAGGTTATATGGCTTATAGTTTTGGTTTCGGTCAGCGAACGGATCCACTCATTACCTATATTCAAGAAAAACTTGGCCCGGAATATCTAGAAAAGCTGGGGCTGTTTCATGAGCTTGGAGATGGCTATATTCCCGGTTATGGAGAGAGTCAGGTGTCATCGATTATGAGCGAGAAACTCTTTGGTATGTCAAATCAAGAGTTCCCCGTACCTCTTTGGGAAGGCAGCAATAGTTGGGCAGTTTCTGGAGAACTAACAAAAAGCGGGCGGCCAGTTATATGCAACGATACACACATTTCTTATAGCGTTCCTCAAGTCTGGTATGAGGCTCATCTCAGTTGCCCAGGCTTCAATTTTTACGGTTATTTCCTCGGAGGAATTCCATATGCCCTCATAGGTCACAATGAAGTTATGGCTTGGGGATTAACAATGCTGGAGCAGGATGACATGGACTTCTATCATGAGGAGGTCGATTTCAACCTAGGTACATATATTGTTGACGAGCAGGAATACAAACTGGAAGAACGCAACTTCGACTTTGTTGTAAAAGATGGGAGCGACACTACTATTACTGTGCGCTACACAAGTCATGGCCCTCTAGTCAGTCAGTTTTATGACAGTCTCGACGACGAATTAAACGTGAGTCTATGGTGGGATTATTCGCGATTCGACAACGATCTAATACATGCCTTTCATGGTTTGAACAATTGCAAGGGGATTGAAGAAGCTCAGTTTGCCTGCTCACAAATACATGGGCCAGGTCTCAATCTCACTTACGCAGACACTTCCAATAACATTGCTTGTTGGGCCTGTGCAAAGATCCAAAATCGTCCTTCCCATGTCAACAGCAAATGTTTTATTGACGGCTCAAAATCGGTTAATAACCCAATAGGATATTACGATTTTAGTAAGAATCCAAAGTCAATCAATCCACCCTGGAACTGGGTTTACTCGGCAAATGATCAACCAGGGCCAATTGACAGCCTATTCATCCAGGGATATTACAAACCAAACAATAGAGCAGATAGAATAAAAAAATGGCTGAATGAGCCAATTGAATGGACCGTTGACTCCATGAAACAGGTAATGACAGACGTACAATCAGATCTAGACTCCGAAATTGCTGCAGTATTGAGAGAGATCATATTAGGTGAAAATGACCAAGGAAAGCATGATCAATTTATAAATCTTCTTGAATGGACGGGCGGACATGAGTTAGATGATGCTTCACCTATCCTATACTATAGATTACTATACCACATCCTCAGTAAAGCTATGCAGGATGAATTGGGCAGTGATAAGTTCGCGAACTACTTAAATACAAACTGGTCCAAACGTAGCTATCCTCTTTTGATTCAAGATGATAAATCTCCATGGTGGGACAACATTTCAACACCGCAAATAGAAACCAGGTCAGAAATCATCAATTCAGCCTTCCTTCTGTCGATCAAAGAATTGCAAGCTGAAAATGGCGACTTGGTTGATTGGCGATGGGGTGACAACCATTCACTCACTTTGGAACATCCTTTTGCCAAAGAATCTAATTTGATGGCCAAATTCTTGAATATTGGACCTTACCCAATTCGAGGTGGCTTCGCGACTATAAACCAAGCCTCCTTTTCGCTGGACAAGACTTCGAATTATGCAGTAAAATTGGGCTCGCAGATGAGAATAATTCTGGATTTAGGTCAACTTGATTCTGGAATATCCATTGCCCCATCCGGACAATCAGGACATGTCCTAAGTCCGTATTATTCGGATCAAGCCGAACTTTATCGTCAGGGAGGTTTTAGACCTCAACTATGGAATAAACTTTCCATTGAAAAATTGGATAATAAATTAATTCTTCGCCCTCATAAATCAAACTAGTCCGAGGATAAATAAGAAAGAAATTCACTCGTTTCATTTCTGATAATGAGACCATTGAAAATAATTCGCAAAATATCTGTGTAAAACAGACAACCCTGCGCACAGGTTCCCGTCTTATATACGGTAATCCTTAACCAAAACTAACTTCTTGTTCTATAGAGCATGGGCGTACTCTACTAATCTGTAGATTACGCCCTGCTTAGATTTCAGACCCTAGCACTGTGTTAGAGATCATATACAGCAATGTTGGGTTTAACCAGTTCTTGATTACAAGATAAAGGTGAATGAAACAGCTATTTACATTTCTATTATTTTCAATCTGCGCAATGTCTATGACAAGTCAAGTATATCAGGACTTGACTTCATATGCAGGTATCAATGTTCAAAATGCCAACTCCTTAGATGGGCAGGGCATTAGTTTTCATGATTTCAATGATGACGGCTGGGATGATTTAACATATGCCATAGCATGGCAAGACCCCAAATTTTACTTGAACAACGGAGACAACACATTCACTTTGCTAGCCCCCTTCTTTGAAAACAACAATAAGATTAGAAGTATTCTATGGGTTGATTTCGATAACGACGGAGACTCTGATCTATTTGTGACTTACGATGATGACCCATTTCAATTGTGGCAAAACGATGGTGATTTTGAATTTCAAGACATCAGTGTTCTAGCTGGGTTCTTGGAAACGGATATCGCACACCATTCGGCAAGTTGGGGGGACTTCGATCGGGATGGTCACTTGGATATTTACGTTTCTTCATACTATATGCCAGGGATTCCTTTTGTCCCAGAATCTTTGAATCAGTTCTATCGGAATTTGGGCAATGGAACTTTTGAAAACAACACAATTAGTTCGGACGTCGGCGATGGGTATAAATCAACCCTAGCAATTTCCATTTGGGACTACAACAATGATCTATGGCCAGATCTTTATTCTGTGAATGACCGCGACATGGGAAATGGCCTGTATCGAAATGATTCTGCCTTAAACTTTGTGGATGTAAGTTGGACAAGTAACACGAACGCGGCCATTTTTGGAATGTCCGCCTCCGCTGCCGACTATGACAACGACGGTTTTTTGGATATGTACTGCACCAATGATGCTAATGGCAATCTCCTTCTTAGAAACAATGGAGCCGGAGGATTTATCAATTCTTCAGCAAGTTCGGGCACACAAGTTTTTAAAATGTCATGGGCTGCAAGTTGGCTGGATTATGACAACGATGGACTTCAAGACCTTTATGTATGCACACAAGGCCAATTTGAAGGAGGATGGATTGGCGGTCAAAATCTTCTGTTCAAAAATGAGGGCAGCGGCACATTCAGTTCAGTTGAACAAGACATCGGTTTAAGTGTTGATACCGCCTTGTCATATTGTGCAGCTATAGGAGACCTGGACCGAAATGGATTTGCGGACATTGCCCAGCACAATCTTTCACCGTTTGACAGCAAAGTGTTCCGCAATTTAGGTGGTGATAACCATTTTATTAGTGTTGAACTAGAAGGAGTAGCTTCCAATAAAGATGCCATTGGAAGTTGGATCAAAGTTTATGTAAATGGGATCAAGTTGTTTCGCTATACCCACTTGGGAGAGAACTACATGGGGCAAAATTCTCAGCGCGAGTTAATCGGGATAGGTGAAGCTGAAGTGTGCGACAGTATAATAATTTTGTGGCCCAGTGGACATTGTGATTCATTCTACAACGTACAATGTGATCAGTGGCTATCAATAGAAGAAGGCCAAACTTTGGATGCTCAGCTGGAATCCTCTGCCACAACCCTATGCTCTGGAGATAGTGTTTTATTGACGAGCAATGCCAATGGCGCTCACATTTGGTCTACAGGTCAAGTTGGAGACAGCATTTACGTCAATGAGCAAGGCTGGTTCAGTGCTCTTATTGAAAATGAGATTGGATTGATATATTCTAGTGATTCAATACTTATTGGACAAGCACCAGAATTATCAATAGAGGCACAAATACAGTCAGTGCAGTGCTACGCGGAAATGAATGGGTCTATTGAGCTTTCAATTTCATCTAGTGATACTTCCTCCATTATTTGGTCCAATGGGGACATTGATCTCCTGGCTGACTCTTTAGGGGCAGGTCCAATCACTTGCGCCATTCTTGACAATTGGGGATGCTCAACCTTGCTTGAATTTTCAATATCAGAGCCCGAATTGCTCACGGGAATTTTACAAACTCAAGATGTGAGTTGCTGGGGCGAATCAGATGGATCAGTCGAAATCACTCCCGCGGGCGGCACTCCACCCTACGAGTTTCTATCATTGGGCAATGAGCTAAATGCTTTAGGCATGGGTCAATTCAATGCAATATTATCGGACAGCAATCAATGCGTACTCGCATTTGACTTTAGCATAACCGAACCTGACTCTATTGCGCTTGAAATTGAAATTACTCCAATAAGTCAAGATGGAAATGGAAGTGCCATGGTGAACATTGAAGGAGGCACCCCTCCCTATTCAGTTTTATGGAATACAGGAGACACAACCTTGGTTCTTCCAGTTTTTGAGTCGGACAATTATTCCCTCATTGTCACGGACAGTCATTTTTGCACCGTTGGTCAGTCAATAGACATCCCTCTGCATGTTCTCGAAATAGAGACTTATTTGCTATTCGCGGCTCCCAATCCCTTCAGCAACGAACTACGCGTTTTCAATTCATCTAGTAAACAAGTGCATTATCAGCTGATTGGATCAACAGGAGCTATCTGGTCCAGAGGGACAATTATGAAAGACCAAGCAATAATTCCGACATCAATGCTCCCAAGAGGACTCTGGATCTTACGGCTTGAGCAAGGCTCATTTGTTAAGCATCAGATACTTGTTAAACATTAGTGAGCAAAAGGCAATAGAAATGTTATCTTTTCCTTGGTACTATGGAACGACATTTGCACTTGTTGCTAAAAACAAAAAACATGAAAACTCCAGCATTCATTTTCACAGCATGCCTTTTTTCTGGGCTATCGATGAATTCACAAATTACTGTAGATTCTTTTGAAAGACAACCACGAGTCAATATTGACAAGTTGGATCAATTTGCACCAATTACCGCGAAAAGTTCCTGTGGAGAAGTTCAAGTCGAAATGAACGAACAAATGTTTTCAGGAGGATGTTTGGGCAACCTAGTTCGAACTTACGTCTTTACCGATGATTGCGGCAACAAAGAGCAAGCAGAACAGTATTTGGTGTTACAAGATGACAAAGCTCCCGTTTTCTTGGATGTCCCTGAAGATTTGGTCGCTCATGCAAATGCTATTCCAGAGAAAACAGAAATGAAGGTTGAGGACAATAGCGAGGGTAAAATAGAACTAGACTTTTCAGAAAAAATAGAAGACCATCAAATCTTAAGGACCTGGGTAGCAATAGATCAATGCGGAAATCAATCAATCGCTTCTCAAGTCATCACAATTCAGGACCCAAAAGTTTCATTGAAAAAGTAAGTCTTTGCAATGGTCTTGTGCTCTAGCGCTTGAGCAGATAAAAGAATTCATTTCGACCACAATAAATTCGGGAATAACACTTCACAATATCGTTAACACAAACGCGTTGAAAATTCAACTCAACGCCAACCTTGCCGGCACCTTTAGTCTCTAACTTTAATTCTTTTACAAAAGAGACGCAAAGTATGACGAGATTAATTTTGAAACCTACGCTGATAGTTGTTGTTACCTTGTGCTCTCTAGTCCTTGGAGCCCAGAAGACTGCAACCTTCTACCACGACAATCGGTTTTTTCATGATGCGGTCGATCTATTCGAGAAGGAAAAATATGCCGCGGCTCACGAGAAATTCCATGATTTCATTGCTTTATCGGATGATCCGAGAGAAGAGCAACGGATAGCTGCGGAATTTTACGCTGGCATATGTTCTCTTTATTTATTCCATAAAGATGCTGAGTACGTCCTGGAGCAATTCGTTCTCGATCACCCCGATTCTCCATGGGTCTATAAGGTTTACTATGAACTAGCAACCTACAACTACAAGCGAAAGAAATATAAAAAGGCCCTGGAATGGTTCGAGTATGTTGATCCTTCTGATTTCAATGAAAAGGACTCTGCCGAATTCTATTTCAAGCGTGGACATTGTTATTTTGAGCGAAATAACTATGACGAGGCCCGTCAGGACTTGAAACAAGTAAAAGACCTGGACACACGTTACAAGTCCACTGCTACTTACTACTATTCTCATATCGCATATGAAGAAGGCAGCAATCAAACAGCTCTGGATGGCTTCCTTCAATTGGAGAATGATGTGAATTTCCAACCACTTGTTCCTTACTATGTCACTCAGATTTATTACAAGCAAGGACGATACGATGAAGTATTATCATACTCAACTACCTTTTTAGATTCTTCCCTCGAGTCTGATGTAAAGCGACTTCCAGAAATTGCACAAATTGTAGGCGATGCTTATTTCCGTCAAGATCAATTTGAATCAGCGATACCATATTTGGAGCTTTTTCATGAGAACAGCTCTAAAAAAGACCGGAATGATGAGGATTATTATCAGTTGGGGTTCTGTTATTACAGCATAGCCGATTATACTTCGGCACTCGATGCTTTTCGGCAATGCGCCGATGAAGACAATGAACTTGGGCAAAGTGCTTCCTACTACATGGGAGACTGCCATTTAAAATTGGATCAGAAGCCATATGCTAGGAGTGCATTTGAAATTGCGTCAAGCATGGATCACAATCTGACCATGAAAGAAGATGCTTTGTTCAATTATGCCAAGCTTTCTTTTGAGCTTTCCTACAACCCTTTTCACGAGGCAATTCAAGCGTTTGAAACATATCTTGAGAAATACCCAGATTCACAGCGAAGGGATGAAGCCTATGAATTCCTGTTGAACGTGTACATGAAATCAAGGAATTATGAGGCGGCATTGCGATCGCTTGATAAGATCCAGAATAAAGATTTACGGACACAAGAAGCATATCAGGTAGTTGCCTACAATCGAGCAGTTGAGCTGTACCAATCGGAAGACTATGCTGGTGCTGCCATCTATTTTGACAAAGTGAGCACGTATCCAGTAAACCAATCTTTGATTGCAGAATCTAAGTATTGGAAAGCTGAAAATGCCTACAATTCCGGTAGCTATCAGGAGGCATTCAACTTATATCAAGAGTTTATTCTCCAGCCGGGATCATTCAATTCAGACTGGTTTGAAGAAGCTAACTATGGCGCTGGATATGCACAGTTCAAGCAGAAAAAATATTTGAATTCGACTACCGCTTTTAGAAAATACGTAGACAACTATCGCAACGATGATCCAAAAAAGCTCTGTGACGCATATTTGAGATTAGGAGATTGCTACTACGTTCTCAAAGACTACCCTAGTGCAATTGCCAATTATGACAAAGCGATTGACCTAAACCAGATCAACAAGGATTATGGTATGTTTCAGAAGAGTATTTGTTATGGTTGGGAGGAAAAGCAAGACAAGAAGATATGGGTATTGCGTCAATTGATAGAAGATCAGCCAAATTCTCGATTTGTAGCAGATGCCAAATTTGAGTTGGCCAATGCCTATTTAACAACGAATCAACTTACTGAAGCGGAGTCATATTACAATGATCTCCTCACAAATCATTCGAACTCACCTTATAGAAAGCGAGGATTGGTCGACCTTATTCTAGTTGCCAAAAAGCGCAATGATTCTGACGCAGCCGTAGAAAGATGGAATAAGCTCCTCAGTGATTACCCAGGAGACCCAATTTGTCAAGAGGCATATCCAATCATTGCTGACATTCTGATTGAAAATGGCATTACTCCTCCTGAGAACGTTGTAAGCCGCGATGAGTTTGAAGAAAGTGTTTTCCTTAAAGCTGTGCAACCGGCTTATCAGGAGGATTGTTTGGTGGCAGTTCCAGCATTGGAGAATTATCTGGCCACATATCAGCCTGCGGCAAATGGGATTGAGGCGAACTATCATCTAGGAAATTGCTATTTCGGATCAGGGAAATTGGACCAAGCGATAAACGCCTTCAATTTCGTGATTGCTCAGCCATTGAGTGATTTTACTGAAGAAAGTCTAGTTATTGCTGCAACAATCAACTACAACAAAAAGGATTACGTCACGGCCAAAGGTCTGTACACAGAATTGGAGCAAGTGGCGCTTTTGAAAAACAATGTCTTGGAGGCCCAAATCGGTCTCATGCGCTGTTCGTATTTCTTAGGTGAAACCAGCTATGCGCTAGAATATGCCGAAAAGGTCATTGTGAATGGCAACACTCCAGAAAGTATAAAATACACGGCCTTCTTGTGGCGTGGGAAAATTCGATTTGATTCTGGAGAATACGACGATGCCTATTATGACTTTAACGAAGCTTTGAAAGGCGGCGGAGAAAAAGCTGCTGAAGCCAAGTATAACATGGCATTAATCGCATACAAGAAAGAGGCATTCAAGCCTGCAGAGAAGGAGATTTTCCAATTGATAGAGCACTATTCAGGATTCAACCAATGGAAATACCATGGTTTTTTGTTGTTAGCAGATGTGTACGTTGGTTTAGAAGACTATTTCCAAGCTAAAGCAACTTTGAATACAGTGTTAGAAAAAGTGAGTGAACCATGGGTAATTGACGCTGCTAGAGTTAAGCTTGCCCAGGTAGAGAAGTTAGAGATAGATCTTAACTCAAATCTGCAGATTGAAGATGAAGTAGAAATAGATCTGACTGGTGACGATCAAGATACTAGAGAGAATGAAGAACCACTTGAACAAGAAGTTCCTGTTGAAGGTGGGGCTCCGTCAAACGAAAAAATACCAACTGAAGAAAATCAGCAATAATATGACACGATCAACATCAACGGTATTGACCATTCTGGGAGTTCTTGCTTTTGCGTCAAGTTATGGGCAAACTGCAAATGCAGATACATTGCATACGGAGCAGACTTATTATGGCAACGAAGAACACATCCTCCGAGATGCTAATAAAGTAGGCAGCTGGCCGCAACAAAAGACAGACGTTGTGGACATCCCTCCTATCTCGTACAAGCTCATCCCCAATAAACTCAATGTAGAGATCACGCCCAAAATCATCAAGGCTGCCTCAATCAAGTTGGAGGAGCCGTTGAAGAAACTATATAGAGGCTATGCCCGAGCAGGATTTGGATTATTCACGACTCCTTTGGCTGAGTTGTACTTTATGGATGGTCGAAACCGCAACGGTTCATTCAGCGTTCATGGAAAACATCTATCAAGCCTAGGTGGTGTATCATCTTCAGACTCAATTCCTGATTCATTTTCATCAAACGAGATTCACGTATGGGGAAAGAGATTTATTAAGAAACATGCCATTGAAGGTGGAATTAATTGGGACCGACAAGTCATGCATTACTATGGTTATGATGCTGAGTTACTAAATGATACCAACTACAACGTAGTTCAACTACCAGACCCGAAACAACTGTTCAACAATCTAGACGCTCTTGTCAACTTGACTAGCTTTCATCGTGACTCCACTAAAGTGAACTATTTCGGCGAGTTGGGGTTTTACAATTACAGAGACAAATATGATGGACAAGAGAACAACCTGAACTTGTTTGCTCATGCGCGTAAATTTGTGGACACCGAGCTCTACAGTGCTGATTTTGATTTCAACTACAACCAATTTCAATACTTCGATCGCTTAGACTCCGCTTCTTCGACTGCTGACAACGCAATCATTGGACTAACACCTAGAGTTAAAACTATCCGAGAAAAATTAAAAGTTGAAATCGGCGCTGGAATCTTCATTGATTTGCGTGGAAACCCAGCTTTTCACTTTTATCCAAAGTTACAGGCCAGTTATAGCTTGTTTGATGATTTATTCATTCCATACATCGGACTTGACGGTAATTTAGAAAGGTCGACTTACAAGTCTATAACCACATTCAATCCATTTATTGTCACGGATCCAGAATTAAAGTCTGTTTCTGAAAAATTCAGAATATATGGAGGAATAAGAGGAACAATTACAAAAAATGTGAGTTTCAATCTTAAAGCAAAATATAGTGATTTTGACAACTTCATTTATTTTGTCAACGATTCACTTTATTCACCAGGTAGTCAGTTCACTTTGCTCTACGATGACCTCAACGTATTGAATTTGACTGGGGAAGTGACAATTAATCAGACTGACAAATTACGATTATTGGTTCGCGGAGATTATTTCATTTACACAACTGGATCTGAAGACTACGCATGGAATCAACCATCAACAAAATTCACATTTTCAGGAACTTACAATCTCCAAGATAAATTTACGATTACCGCAGAGGTATATACTGAAGGTAAGCGCAAGTTTAAATCACTTGCTCCTATTCGCGATCAGGACCCTGAGAAAGACGGAAGTTATACTGTTGACCTAAAGGGTTATGCTGATGTAAATTTGGCGGTTGAATATCGTTATACGAAGAGACTGTCAGCTTTTGTTAAATTCAACAACATGTTTGCCTCCAAGTACTATCGATGGTATGGATACAATGTCCAAAGATTCAACGCTATGATGGGAGCTACATATTCCTTTTAAACTTTTTATCGTCCCTTGTGGTATTGAAATCCAATCCAAAACGTCCAATAATTAAGCCCATTATTGGACGTTTTGGATTGGACTTATGCATGGTAAATGCCACCTGACAAACTCAGGTTCTATCAACCTCAAATTGGGTCTGTTGAAAACCCATGAAAGATGTGGAAAAAAGTAGCGTTATTCGTGGCTTTTGGACTGCTTTTAACAACCCGTTTTGGTATATTTGTATATAAGTCAAATAAGGCTCTTAATCCGCGGAAAAAGCGGTTTTTTTTATGCCCCCGAGTCTTTGACTTTACACACAGGAAAATAACGAAGATCAAATGAGCGATAATTCGGAAAACAAAGAAAAATACGGCGCGGATAGTATCCAGTCCCTAGAGGGAATGGAGCATGTGCGGATGCGTCCTTCGATGTATATTGGAGATATTGGCACGCGAGGACTGCATCATCTAGTTTATGAGGTGATTGATAACTCGATTGATGAGGCATTGGCTGGGCATTGTGACCATATTCAGGTTTGGATCAACGAGGACAATAGTGTGACCGTTGAAGACAACGGACGTGGAATCCCTGTCGACATGCACAAAAAGGAAGGGATCTCGGCATTGGAAGTTGTCATGACTAAAATTGGTGCCGGTGGAAAGTTCGACAAAGACTCATACAAAGTTTCCGGTGGACTTCACGGTGTTGGTGTATCATGTGTTAATGCATTGAGTAGCCATCTTAAAGCTGAGGTTCATCGCCAGGGCAAGACTTGGCAGCAAGAGTACCAGAAAGGAAAAGCAGATTATCCTGCCAAGGAAACTGGCGTTAGTGATAAGACTGGAACCATAGTCACTTTTCTTCCTGATGCTTCTATTTTCGAAGTTTCGGAATACAATTATGACACCTTAGCTTCAAGATTGAGAGAACTATCGTTTCTGAATCATGGGATTAAGCTAGAATTGACCGATCTACGACATGTAGACGATGAAGGAAATAATGTTTACGATCTATTTTATTCAGATCGAGGGCTTGAAGAGTTTGTTGAGTACATTGACGAGACGAGGGAGAGATTGATCGAGAACGTTATTCACATGTCAGGCGAAAGAGATGGAGTTCCTGTTGAAGTAGCGTTGATTTACAACACATCGTTTAACGAGAATATTCACTCGTATGTCAACAATATTAACACACACGAAGGAGGAACTCACTTAAGTGGTTTTCGAAGAGGTTTAACCAATACGCTGAAGAAATATGCTGAAGCTTCTGGCATGTTGGACAAACTGAAGTTTGAAATAGCGGGTGATGACTTTAGAGAAGGACTGACAGCTATAGTCTCTGTTAAGGTTGCCGAACCTCAGTTTGAGGGACAAACCAAGACGAAACTCGGAAACCGAGAGCTAGTGGCTCCAGTTAGCCAAGCGGTAAGTGAGATGCTGAGTAATTATTTGGAAGAAAATCCCAAAGACGCTCATCAAATCGTTCAAAAGGTAATCCTTGCTGCGACAGCGCGCCATGCTGCTCGTAAGGCACGGGAGATGGTTCAAAGGAAGACAGTAATGGGCGGAAGCGGCCTGCCTGGCAAGCTTGCCGACTGTTCTGAAAAAGACCCATCACTTTGTGAGCTCTTCTTAGTTGAGGGAGATTCAGCGGGTGGTACTGCTAAGCAAGGACGTGATCGTTTCTTTCAAGCGATTCTGCCTTTGAGAGGAAAGATATTGAATGTTGAGAAAGCCATGCAGCATAAGATATTCGAAAATGAAGAAATCAAAAACATATATACTGGTCTGGGAGTAACTGTGGGAACAGAAGAAGACTCCAAGGCACTAAACATGGAGAAACTTCGCTATCACAAGGTTGTTATTATGTGTGATGCGGATGTCGATGGTAGCCATATTGAGACTTTAATTCTAACATTCTTTTTCCGACACATGAAGGAATTGATTGAAAATGGATACATCTATATTGCGACTCCTCCGCTTTACTTAGTAAAGAAAGGTGGTAAGCAGCATTATGCTTGGGATGACGATCAGCGTGATCGATATGTTCGCGATTTGCGCGGTGCAGGTACCGAGAATAGTGTCAACATTCAACGCTACAAGGGTCTTGGAGAGATGAACGCCGAGCAGTTGTGGGATACGACTATGAATCCTGAGATGCGCACTTTACGTCGTGTAACAATTGAAAATGCGGCAGAATGTGATCATGTCTTTAGCATGCTGATGGGGGATGAAGTTCCCCCACGTAGAGCTTTCATTGAAGCGAATGCTAAATACGCTAAGATCGACGTATAGATTAATACTTTAGAAGAAAAACAAGGGTCCTTTCCGTTAATCGGAAAGGACCCTTTTCTTATGCCTAATAATTCTAATAAGAGCTCAAAGTCTAAATATATTCCCTTCCCTCAACATCAAGAATGCTCGTAGTCTTTTTTAATGTTCTAAGCGAAATGAAAACGACTAGGGAACCAATTGCCGACCACATCCAAAAAGGCTGCACTAGAACTTCCAATTTCATGGTGTCATAAATTAGATAGTTCTTTAAAACATCCAACAGAGCAAAAGACAGGAAAGTCGCGAAAAAACCACTGTACTCTCTTTTGAGTACATTTCTCATTGAAAATCTAGTACCACCACTATTCCATTTTAGCAAGTTGGGCCAGAAAGCCGGAGTCGACTTAGACCAATCCAGGTAGCTGTGCCCAAATTTGTTTCGAAGGAAATACTCTTCAGCAAACATGATGCGCTCATAATAAAGCCAAAAGAGCAAGGAACAGACAATTGTGAACCACCAATTGCCCACATACATGATAATTCCAATCCACATGAAAAAGTTACCTAGGTATAGAGGGTGTCGACAGACTGAATATATTCCTTTTGTATTAAGGACCTCGGCAACCTGACCTTCCTTAGTATTTCTGCCAGAAGTTCCTCGCGGAGTATAGCCAATGGTAATCGACCGGATTAACAATCCGAACATACTAATTGCAAGGCAGGTTCCTATCCAATATGGATCAGTGTGATCAATGGTGTCTAGTCCGTTAAAAATAATGATCGCTGCGAGCAGATAAAGAGCTAAAGGTAAAAAGGATCTCCATCTAAAGAGCCAATTTCCAGATTTGTCAAATTCTTCGATTAATGCCATTCGGCAAATGTAAGTTTTGTCATGAAGAAATCCTTCAGTGCAGTTCCAAATTGCAAAAAATCGTCTTAAAATGGGAAAACCAATCAATTTCGACGCACCTACAAAGAAAACGCCGCACTTACAAAGTCAATTGCGAAATATCAGAATAAGGTTTTAGCTTCGGGTTTCGAGCTTATAACATTGACGACGAAATGAAAAGAAATTTAGCTACGATTTTATTTATCGCGTTTGCGATTGTGGGTAGCAGTAATTCGTTTACCACCGAAATACTTCCTACTAGTGCTAAGCTAGATTCTGCGCTAATAATACAGGCAGAATTTCTCATGGATTTTGACGACCCTCTAAACATGTCTAATGCTGGTCAGGACCAGTGGGTCAGATTAGAATTTGATAGGCCTTTGACAGACAAAAAGTTAATATGGCTAGATCAGCCATGGCTCGATCATTGTTGGATATACTCTTACGATCGCTACAATATTTTAATAGACTCTAGTTATTGTGGTTATGACCTTCCAATATCCGACCGACTGCTTGAAAACCAGCATCACTTAGCTGAACTGAAAAAGGGCACTTACAAGGTAGTACTGCGCCTGCTGTCGTGTGAATCTATATACATAAAAATCAGAGTCGAACCACTAAGCCAAGTTGTCAGATCGCAGTCTAGGCTGGATTGTTACTTCGGAATTTACACGGGGTTAGTATTTCTATCGATAGTCTATGGTATCCTCATGTTTTTCATATTTAGAAATAGGCCGTGGCTATTTTACTCTGCATATATTTTTTGCGTGTTTTTCGGCCAGCTAGTTTCATTTGGATATGATCAACTTACCATTTTCAAAGGATCTGAAAATGCAATCGAACCAGCTTCCTTAATCGTGCCATTTGTCGTTTTCACAACTAGAAAGTTATTAATAGAACTATTCGACCTTGAGCTGAAGGAAAGAAAAATCCGATGGGTTTTAAATTTGATCGCACTAATAGCCCTAACATCATTAATGTTAAGAGCTCTAGATTATTACGCATTTGCACTATTGCTTTCTAATCTTTCTGCCGCGCTCATGAGCCTTATGATCTTTATTCTAGCAGTTACAAAAGGCAGAAAAAAGACCAATTATGAGAAGCAAATTATTTATGCAATGATGGCTTTCTCAGTCGGAGCTGCAATTTTTAACCTTAAGAACCTTGGCATTCTACCAACCAATGTATTCACTCAATATTCAATGATAGTTGGTTCTTCTCTAGATACTCTGATCTTGGCAAGGGCTCTGTTTAAAAAAGTTCAATGGGCTGAAATTCAAAGAAAATTTGAATTTACTGAACGGCTTAAACTTCTTTCTAAAGCCACTAAGGATGCCGAAAAGATTATTTCCTTGGAATTAAAGGTGAGGTCTAACATGTACAAAGCTATCATGAATGCACTGAATCCGCATTTTCTTTTTAACGCACTCAATTCTGTTTTTAGATGCGTACAATTAGAAGACGCCATGACTGCGCAGCAGTACTTAACTCATTTATGTGCGATCATGAGAATAGTCCTTCAAAACTCAGAGTTCGAGACTGTCCCAATTGAGCATGAGGTTAACTTTCTTGAAGAATACATGATGTTGGAAAAAATTCGCAAAAAGGAAATGCTCAAATACAATTTTAAAATCGATCCCTCCATTGACGTTAAAAAGACATTTATCCCCACAGGTATAATCCAGCCTATCCTTGAAAATGCGATAATACATGGAACTGGACAATATGATGATACATCATCCAATGTGTCCATGCTAATCGAGCGTGTTGGGGATGACCTACTAATTAGCGTTACTGACCAGGGATTGGGCTATCACGAATCTGTAAAAGCAAAGAAAAACAAAGTCAGCACCCATAAATCCTTTGCTATGAAACTTATTCGCAGAAGATTAGCCCTCGATTATGACGAATCTAGAAGTAACCTTCAAATTGTTTCAGCCTACAAAAAAGGAACAACTGTAACTATCAAAATGCCCTTCCCTGAACCGGGCAATTACAGTCAATTCATGGCTGATTACTATTAAACTAGATTTTAAATCGATCACCATTTTATATTCTTGTGAAATACTGACAGATAGAAAAAATATCTTGATACTTATGTGAACCGTTGTCAGCCGCTTTGAAAGTTTGAATAGACGAAATTTCCAGACATTTTACATTATTGGATGGGTCTGCGTAGTTTTTACGTACCTAAAGACTAATTAAATCAGTCTAACAAAGGATGCTCAATAAACATCAAGTCGCTCATCCGAGTTCGTGACATTTGAATTGCTTCCACTTTGTCCAACTATCACCATTTATGACCACTACAATAATTTTTATCAAAAATTCACCAAAAATCATTACCCTTCAAACATAATATATCGCATAAAATTTGACGGATATGAAAGTTACATGGTTAAGCTTTTTACTGGGTCTTCTATCAATAATGACTTTTTCAATGCCTACTGAGGCATTTGCACAAAAAAAATCAAGAAAGAACAAAGGAAAAAGCACAGAAAAGAAAGAAGACAGTTACACAAAAACTATCAACGGGTGTCTGAAACATGATGGTTTGTTTACCTTATTTCAAGACACTGTTACTGGTAAAACATTCTTAGAAATTAGCGACAATCAGTTGGAAACAGAATTCATCTACTTCAGTCACGTTGAAGATGGAGTTGTAGATGCAGGCTTTTTTCGAGGAGCATACAGATCGTCAAAAATCATCTCGTTTCATAAAGTATTTGATCATATTGAAGTCATTGAGCACAATACTGATTTCTATTTCGACGAAACTAATGCCTTAAGCAAGGCATCAAACGCCAACATCAACAATCCCGTGCTGTCCAGCCAGAAAATTGAAAGTCAAAACAAGGACGGAAATCTATACTTGATTAGCGGCAATAGTCTATTTCTGAGTGAACAATTTCAAATGGTCAAGCCTCCTTCGAACCCAAAAAACCCTTCGCTTTTAGGTAATCTAAGCAAAGAAAAATCCAAAGTGCGCAGTATAAACAACTACCCAGAAAACTCGGAGATAAGGGTTGAGTATGTTTATGAGAACAAGAACCCTAAACGAGGAGGATCAGCAGCCGTCACGGATGTTCGGAACATATCGGTTGTATATCAGCACAGCCTTTTGGCCATTCCTGAAAGCAACTACACGCCACGTCGTGACGATTCAAGACTTGGTTTCTTTATGACTCAAGTGAACGATATGACATCGTTTTCTCCTACTCCATATAAAGACATCATTCATAGATGGAATCTTGAAAAGAAAGATTCTAGTGCAAGTATATCTGACCCGATAAAACCGATTACTTATTGGATCGAAAACACAACCCCTGAAGAATTTCGACCTATTATAAAGGAAGGTATAGAACGTTGGAACATAGCATTTGAAAAGGCTGGATTCTCCAATGCTGTCGTCGTAAATATTCAACCAGATGATGCCGACTGGGATGCTGGCGATATCAGATATAACGTAGTTCGTTGGACTTCATCCCCACGCCCCCCTTTTGGTGGGTATGGTCCTAGTTTTGTAAACCCGCGCACAGGAGAGATACTGGGTGCCGACATTATGTTGGAATTTGTGAGTATCACAAACCGACTTTTCAAGACAGATGTATTCGAATTGGCAGGCACGCAAACTGATCTTGACTTCGAGAATGACATCTCCTCCGATCCTCACTTTTGTGGAGCTGGAAAGCACTTACACCACAATATGATTTTCGGTCTGCAAGCTATGAGAAGCATGAATATGGATAAGGCGGCTAAAGAAGAATTCGTCAAGCAAACTCTTTACCGATTGGTTTTGCACGAAGTCGGTCATACTCTGGGACTAAGCCACAATATGCGAGGATCAACGATGCTTTCACCTGACGAAATCAAGAACAAGGAACTAGTTGATGAAATTGGCTTATGTAATTCTGTGATGGAATATCCTTCTATCAATTACGCTAAGAATAAAGAGGAACAAACTCTTTATTACGATGTCAAGCCAGGACTTTACGATCATTGGATTATTGAATATGGATACTCTCCAAGCGAGTTAGATCCAATTCAGGAGGAAACTAGACTGAATCAAATTCTCTCGAAATCCACTGATCCTCGTCTTGCCTTTGGAAACGATGCCGATGATATGCGTTCCTCCGGAAAAGGCATAAATCCTGACGTCAATATTTATGATTTATCCAATGACCCTCTGAGCTACGCCATCGAGCGTTGCGACCTGGTAAACGAAATATTACCAAAAATTAAAGACTCATTCACTATTGACGGTCAATCATATCACGAATTGAGAAATGCATATTATATTCTGACAGGTGAATATGGCACCCAAATCCGAATCATGACCCGTCAAATTGCTGGCATTAAGTTTGATAGATCATATTCAGACCAAGGGAGTGAAGCGCTTCCACTTGAGCCAGTTTCAGAGATTGAACAAAAGAAAGCTATGGACGCTTTGACCAAATATGCCTTTGCTCCAAATGCCTTTGACGCGCCGCAAGGCTTATACAACTATTTGTATGGACAGAGAAGAGGCTTCAACCATTTCACAAATAGTGAAGATCCAAAGCTACATGATCGTGTTTTAAGGTTGCAGGGAGAATGTCTCAACCATTTATTGCATCAAAACGTTTTACGCCGACTAAATGACTCCCAGCTCTACGGTAACACGTATACTTTAGACGCCTATCTAACTGATCTCACAGATGCAATTTTCAAAGAAGATCTTTACCAAGCTGTTAATTCGCAGAGACAGAATCTTCAAATCAATTATACAGAGCGTCTTGTCCAGATAGTAGACACAAAGTCAAAATACGACCGATTATCCAAAAGTATGGCATGGTACGAACTAAGTAGACTTGAAAAACTATTTAAAACAAATACAGGAAAAAACGTCATGACCAAAGCTCATAGACAGCATATCATTCTCCTTATTCAGAAAGCCAAAGAAGCATAAATAAAGACAACTATTTTCTAAGTATTGCTCTGCTGCAATTCGCATAGCCAATTGTTGACGAAAAATCTTAGATTTGAAATTCTAATTTAAAGAAGATGAAGAAAGCACTTTTTATACTATCAGCGGCAGTTGCCCTGGCATCCTGCAACGAAGCTCCAAAAACAAATGTCGAGAGCCATGCTCAAGTAGAAAGCGAAACCCCTGTAGAAGTAGTCCTAGAAAAAAAAGAAATCTACGATGAAAATGGTGGATTTGATACTAGCTCGGTAACTCAGATTCCAATCACCAATATGTCTGCCACAGAATTATCAGATCTTGTCCAAATAAGCGCTAGACCAAATAGCGGAATAACATACAATGGTTATTATTCCATGTTAAAAATAGATGATGAGACCATGCTGCACGGTTCATTCAGTGTTAAGTCTGAATCTCCAGAAATGCAAGATGGTATAGCCGGAAGATCTGTTTTTTACAAGGGTGCATTTTACGAAGGTGTTCGTCATGATTTTTGGTCTGAGAGAGTGAGAATTATAGCGGCTGAGATTAAAGAAGATTACAACATAACCATGAAATTTGATGGTGGTATTTGTGAGAATACTGTATTCACCGGATATGTTAATAAAGAAATGAAACCTAAAAAAATAGAATATAAAGGTGAGTCTGTATGTGATTTTAACATTGTTCGGAAAAAAATCACCATTGCCGATAATATCAAACAAAAAGCAGCTATTAAGAATTAATAACTCTTGAAGCTTTGTTCAAATTTCTGCCCGGCTTAAGTCGGGCAGACTTGTTTAAAACCAAACCACTCAGGCAAATAATATTCCTTCAATCGAAAGCCACTAGTCACTTTTGCCAATTAACTGCTCTCTGCCAATGGACGATATTCAGAAAATATTTGCTTTACATGAAGCCAACCTTCTGTCCGCAGGGAACACAAACTGGAAGACCAGGTCTGCCCAATTGAAAGTTCTTGAAAAAACAATCCTTTCAAATCGTGCGCAAATTGCAGAGGCTCTATATCAAGATTTTCGCAAACCAGCGTCTGAAGTTGAGCTCTCAGAGATTTTTGTGGTGCTCAAAGAAATTCGATATGCCCGAAAAAACATACGTCACTGGATGCGTGATGAACGGGTCGGAGCTCATCTAGGTCTAATAGGAACGCGCTCATGGATAACCAAAGAATCAAAAGGACTTGCACTCATTATATCACCTTGGAACTTTCCATTTAACTTAAGTATGTGTGCTATAGTATCGGCTATTTCTGCTGGTTGTTGCGTCATATTAAAACCAAGCGAATTAACACCAAGAACCAATGAAGTCATACTCAACATACTAAAACAGGTATTCGCAAACAATCAAGTCGCCGTTGTCCAAGGAGATGCATCCATGTCCACCGAATTACTCAAACTTCCATTCAATCATATCCATTTTACTGGAAGTCCCCGAGTGGGAAAGATTGTCATGAAAGCCGCAGCTGAGAACTTGAGCTCGGTCACATTAGAATTGGGAGGGAAATGTCCAGTTGTTGTAGATAAGAGCGCGAACATCTTCCAAGCTGCCAAGCGAATCGCATGGGCGAAAACGATAAACGCTGGACAAGCCTGCATTGCACCAGATTTCCTTGTCGTCCACGAGGAGGTTAAAGAACAATTGGTTTCAGCTCTCCTTGACCATTTCCATCAAATGTATGGCAGCAATTTTAAAGACAATATTGACTACTGTGGCATGATTAACAAAACGGCAGCTGACCGAATGGAAAATCTCGCAAGTTCTGCAAAGGTTAAAATTGAAATCTCCGCATACGCCGCAACAAACACCCAAATAATTGCGCCAAAGATCATCGAAGAAATACCAAGTCAAAGCGAATTACTAGAGGACGAAATCTTTGGCCCCTTGCTACCTGTTCGCTCTTTCAGCACAGAACAAAGCCTTTTTTCAATCTTGAACGAAAATTCACGACCATTGGCTTCCTATATATTTTCCAAAAACTCGAGGCTCACGAACAAAATTATTCGTAACACAAGATCTGGAGCTACTTGCATAAACGAGATTAGCATACATTTCAATAACCCGAACCTGCCTTTTGGTGGTTCAAATGGAAGTGGCATAGGTAAAAGCCATGGACACTTTGGCTATTTAGAATTCACCAATCAAAGGGCAATGCTCAAGCAAACATTCGCTTGGAATACAATTCATTTGATCACTCCTCCTTACTCAAAATTTAAAAAAATGATCAGTAATCTTGTGGTCAAGTATTTCTAAACGACCTTCATCCACAAAGTTTTCTACTGAGTACGAAAGGAACTTGGTATATTGCAGTCTATTTTATTTTTCGATTGCTTAACCTTTTTACTTTGGTCCAGACATACTTCCCACAGCGCCTGCTTCCTTCAAGGTACGATAGCTACCTTGCATCTGGGTGGTTTCGTGGTTCTACTATGTTATATAAAATGGACATGCTTTGCATGGATTCAAGCATCCATTCTGTTGTTAATATTAGACTTCCTTTAAAAAATTATCAATTCAAGCCACGGCATAGAAAATTACTACGTCGCAACGACACTAAATTTTCATCTCGGATTGGAAAAGTTGTAATCAACGCCGAAAAAGAGAAGTTATATCAGGCCCACAAGAATAGATTCAAAGGATTCATACACGCCACCCTAAGAGAATATTTAGATGCTAGCAAAGGGAGCACAGTTTTTGACACCAGGGAAGTTTGTATTTACTCAAATTCAAAACTTGTTGCTGTCAGTTATATTGATTTAGGATCTAAATCGGTGGCTAGTCTACTTTGTCTTTTTGATCAAGAGTATACCTCCGCTAGTTTAGGCATCTATGCAATGCTCAAAGAAATTGAGTTTTGTATGGAGATGGGATACAAACTTTATTACCCAGGTTACATTCTTGACAATCAAGTGGTCTTCAATTACAAACTTTCTTTGGGTGTCATGGAATATTATAACGCCAACAAAAGATGGGCGTTGTTGAATTTAGACGCCATCAAAACCTCGCCTGCATCGAACTATAAAAAATCCATGGCGCAAATTGGCACATCCTTAGAAAGTGCGGGGATTGAATTCAAGCCTTGGATATATCCTTATTTCTCAATGGGCTACATGGGATATTGGAATGTGGATTTCTTGAAGTATCCTTTGGTTTATGAAATATCTTATGGATACGACGGGAGCCCTCAGCTTTTACTGGCATATGATAATGATTTGAAGAAGTTCATGCTAATGACAAGTCAAATCGCTCATTCCCATCAGCACTTAATAAATATGGAGGTCTCGAGTGAGTTCAATACTGAGGCCAATTACCTGCTGCATCTTTTAAAAGTCAGTAATCTACTTTGCCGAACTAGTAGTTCGAAACAAATGACTTTGGTACTGCAAGGAATCGTTAATAAGGCTCCGCAAGGACTAAGCCAAAGCTCATTATACTTATTAGAATCATCCGAAGTTTAGCAGGTTTTCATTACAAGTTGAGTTCAACACCAACTGGGCAATGATCCGACCCCTCAATTTCCTTTAGGATAAATGAATCATTGACTTTAGGCAGGATTCTTTCAGAAAGCAAGCAATAGTCAATTCTCCAGCCTACATTTTTCTCCTTTGCTCCACCTCGCATACTCCACCATGAATATTTCACTACTTCTGGATACAAATGTCTGAATGAATCGACAAATCCACGAGCTATCAATGAAGACAATCCATCAATCTCCAATTGAGTGTAGCCCGATGTTTTGTTGTAGTTAGGTTTTGGACGCGCTAGATCAATTGGTTGATGTGCCACATTGAGATCTCCAACAATGATTGTCGGTTTAACTTTGTCCAGATTTATAAGGAACTCTTTAAAATCTGAATCCCACCTTTCTCTGTATTCCAATCTTTTCATTCCACTTCCAGAATTGGGGACATACACATCCACCAAATAGAAATCTACGAATTCAACGGTCAAAACTCGGCCTTCTTGATCGTGCTCCTCAATGCCTATATCGTATTTAACAGACAAAGGCTTCTCTTTTGAAAGAATTGCGGTACCACTATAGCCCTTTCGAACGGCAGAATTAGAATAGATATGCCACCCTTTTATTTCAGACAAAGCTTCTTGAACTTGATCGTCTTGAGCTTTGGTTTCTTGCAAACAAATTATATCTGGATTCATTTCACTAAGCCGATCGGCAAAACCCTTCTTCACTCCTGCCCTAATTCCATTTACGTTCCAAGATATTATTTTCATCACTTGATTTTTTTTGGCCAAAATAAGTCAATACAAAGACTACAGAAAATAAATCTATTCACATATTACTGCTCCTGCTGAATGGGCTCATCGCCATATTCTAGCTCCCTATACTTCACTACCAGTTCTGCAATATTTTTGGAACTTTTCCCTAAAAGGTCTCTAGAAGATAAGGCCGACTGAGCAGCGACACTAACAGTAAGGTTTGGATGGAAATAATCTCGTGAATAATGCAGGTATTTCATAAGTCTAAAAGCGTTGAACCAACGATAAAACCGCTTGACAAATGCCTTCTGCGTTGAACTATTTGCTCTAATTTCACGATTCGCCTCTTCCCAATTCGT
>JBLHIB010000010.1:0-52720 GCA_047615865.1 Gammaproteobacteria bacterium | reverse complement strand
TACCCCTATGCCCGCGCCGCTTTTGCATTTAACCAAAAAACACCCTACAACCATGTACAGCTGATATTGTGAACCCCAATAATCAACCAGATAACCAAACCTGACGTTTTAGGAGATGTGATTTTAATGTGTTGTGCCAATGACTCTCACTAACAATTACCCGATTTGTAACATTTCAGAACTTGGTTCTTCATATTTATAGATAGTGCCGTTTTTGCTATCTCTCCTCCACCAAATCACTTGAAATGAATATCTGGAAAAAACTAAAAGGCGAGTTTATAGATATCATCTAATGGACCGATGATTCGCAGGATACAATGGTTTGCCGTTTTGAACGGTACCAAAACGAAATTAAAAACGGCGCAAAACTAACAGTGCGCGAGTCGCAAGTCGCGGTTTTTGTCAACGAAGGACAAATTGCCGATGTCTTCACACCCGGCATGTATACCCTGAACACCGAGAATCTGCCCATCCTGGCTACGATTAAAGGTTGGAAGTATGGCTTCAATAGTCCGTTCAAAGCTGAAGTGTATTTTGTCAATACTAAGAATTTCACCGATCTCAAATGGGGAACCAAAAGCCCTATCATAGTCAATGATGACCGATTCGGAATGCTCGAGGTCCGGTCCTTTGGAACATATGCCATCAAAATTAAAGATGCCGGAAAGTTCATCAAAGAGATAGCAGGACCAGATGGGGAGTTCACCAAAAATGAAGTGACTGAGCAGCTCCGCAGCATCGTTGTGACACGATTCACAGATGCAGTTGGTGAACCGTATTCCAGTTGAAGGATCTCTTTTTCAACGACGTGCTGGTACTAGCACGTAAGTCTGTTCCAGACAAACAAACTGGAGAACTTACCCCATGGGACCTAAGTATGTTGGTCCATTTTGAAGAAGACTATTTACGAGGGTTCAAAGTCGAAAGCTATCGGGTTACTTTGGAAGCAGGTTTTGCTCAAGGGAAATTGGTTTTGAAGATGGCATAAGAAGTCTTGTGCGACAAGACATCGGGGGCAGCCAACAACGTATGCAATCACTTCATACTGACTACGAGAACCTCAAGTTTAAGCATATCCTACTGCCAGTTTGGATCAGTAGTTTCAAGTTCAAAGGAAAAACCTACCAGTTCCTAGTAAATGGACAAACAGGCGAGGTGCAAGGGGAGAGGCCATATAGCGTCGCCAAAATAGCTTTGTTTGTTATTGCTATACTTGCAGTGGTTGGCTTGATTGCGTTCTTTGCAAGCAGCCAGTAAGTGAGTACCCCTGATCTCGCAGGAACCGTCATCACAATAAGCACTTGAGTCGTAATTGCAAGCGAGTCATAGTTGCAGTCTTTCGAATCTATGCAACCATCAGGAAGAATAGATTATCCGTCATCACATGTAGCAGTAAAATCGTAGTTGTAGGCCGTTGGATTTGTGCATCCATCACAACCAAAAAGACCTAGTCTTAATATTGGTGCGTAGCTTAAAGGTCAGCCTGCCATAAAAAATCTGTTTTCACTCCACACAGTTTAACTATTGGTTGAATTCCCACTTCTAAAAGATTCCCAGTAATCAATTGATTTGGGGCCAACAACAAAGGTGAATTCATGCTCTGCTTTGAAAATGATTGTCCAGGTGACATGAAGAGAGACGTCATGAGCCATAAATCTGATCTTTTGCTAATCCTAACCGGTTTTGGTTCACAATTTGATACTACAAATCTGTTGGAGTTTCTATCGCAAATCGGAGAATATTGCGATTAGACCCAAGGTCAATAATCTCAATACCGAATCATAAATCAATCCTCAACATCCGCTTCAAACCAAATCTCTCGAATCTCCGCACCCTCATTCATATATAAGGTAACGTTCTTCTTCTGATGGCCTTTTTTTTCTTGGGGATCAAAGATCACTTTGAGTTCCGATGTTCCACCTGGAGGGATCTCCCAAATACTTATCTCTGGAACTGTGCAGCCGCATGGCGTAAAAAGCGAGTCGATGTAGAGTGTATCCAAACCTGTATTGGTAAACTGAAAGTCGTACTCCACAGGAAATCGAGACGAGATTGTCCCAAAATCATGCTCCAGTTCTGTGAATGATACAACTGGTCGAGGAACCGCCTCACCTTTCTGTACACTTTCAATCATAATCTTTCGCTCCAATCGAGCACCCCGACTATAGATAGATTCCTTCTCGTCGTTCAATACATCACTGACTTGTTGGTCGGCCTGAACCTCACCGTATGGTATCTCCAGAAAGTCTAGCGAACCACCTGCCGCACTAGTGTGTAACATGAACGGTCGCAGAACTCCGCCACCATACACTTCCAGGTAGTTGATCAGACTTTGAGTTCGTCGTTTGGTGAGGTTTACGTTGTAATCGCTCTCTGCACGCGGACTAGCAAAACCCCTGATTATCAACTCAATATTCCGTCCTTCCTCAAGTTCTACTAAAAGTAGCTTCGAAAAGACCTCTAGGTCCTTGATTCCTTTTTCGACGTAGAAATCGTAGAAGTCTTCAACATCAAATTCAGCGTTTTCTCGGGCGTCGTTCTTAAGTCCCTTGGTATTCTCTTTGATATACTTGCTCCTTAGAGCGGAATATGATTTATAAGCATCTTGATAGGATAGGGAGGTGGTTGTATCCCGCGAATTGGGATTGGGCTCGTCGTTGTGAAAGTAAAGCGTGACAGGCAGGTATTGATTCAATTCGTCAAATGTCGCGTACTCATCCGGCACTTCTTCAGTTATGGAGTCGGTATACTGGATCTGGTAAATGTCGTTGCAGCACAATCCGCGATTTGTAATGTAGCTGCCCGGTCGGTTACTCGCGAAATACCCGGTGTTTGCCCAGCTGAAATAGCTGTAATATAGGTCGTTAGCAGCCGAATTGATAGGATATCCCAAATTATCAGCTTCCCCAAAATCCCTATGAACACCCTTCGACTTAAATACGTCAAAGCCGCCAAATCCCACGTGCCAGTCACTGCTGAAGTATAGATGTCCGTCCAAGTAAAATGGCGTGACTTCGTTGTCTGGCGTATTGATTTTGTCCGAACAATTCACCGGTGGCTGGGGCTGACCGCCCTGTAATTCACTCCACCAGATGTCCAGTTTTCCTTCTCCACCAGCTCTATCGGTAACAAAGAACAAAACTTCTCGACCACCAACAATAGCCCAATGAGGCATCGTGCTCGTGTATTCCGACTTATTGACGTTGATCAATTTCTCGGAGCCTTCGATTTTTCCATCTTTCCATTCGCCACGCATAATAGAACACCGGTTATCGGTACCGCAATCGCAGAAGTAAACCGTCTTTCCATCATTTTCAAAGCATACATTGGCTTGCTGCGGAAGGGACCCAGCCTTAATCTGGTCTGGTTTAGAGTAAATCGAATCGGCATATGAGTTCCATATCCGAATGGGAATGTTCTTGCCCTTTTTGGAAGCACTGCTATAAATAAAAGTCGAGTCTTCCAGCAGCCACGAGCCTAAATCGGAGGCAGGAGTGCTTATTGGATCATCCAGTTTAGAAATATGCACTTCGGAATCATTGCGCCTTTCATTGATTGACCAAGTGCATGCTTCGATCTCCTGGATGCATTTCCGGTACTCATATCCCTCGCTTTCACGCTTGACTTTCTTGCTGTATTTCTTGAAATTACGAAGCGCCTCAGAGTAATGACCATTCTGCTTCTGCATCATGGCAAGCCAAAACTGACCTTGCTTATAAATCTTACCACGGTCCTTACCATAGGTCTTAGCGTAATAGTACTCAGCTTTTTCATAATCACGAGTCATACGAAGAGCCTCGGCATACTTTAAGGCATAGTCAAACTCAGCAGAGTCCAATTCAAAGGCCTTCTGGTAACACGTCATTGCAGCCATCCAGTCGCTGTTCTGTGCCGATTGATCACCCAAAGTAATCCAGTCGCGGGATTTTTGACCATTTGCGCTTGTCGCTGAGCCTAAAAAAAATAGTAAACCAAGGAAGAAGGTAATTCGTGTCATGCCCCACGAAAATAGCAAATTGAAACACGACATACTAAAGAATAGTTTCTCCCCAAATGTTCTGCTCTCAATAAATATTTGCGCTCGTCGCTAAAAATCCATGAATTGAACTTTAGAAGTTTTGTTGGAGAAATTGCTCCTGCAGCTATTCAAGAAGAAAAAATTCGCAGATTTACATTGGTGATCACTGAAATCGAGGTTTCAGATATTTCTTGTATTCAGAATTCCAATCGTGAAATTTTGATCGGTCGCATATACAAGAAAGGTGAAATAATTTTCACTTGGCAAAGTATTTATGGAAGAAAATTGGATGCGGAAATGATTTAGCAAATTGTAGTTTTTATGAAAATCGGTAAGGATGATGTGGGTGATATTCTAATGAGGATTCATCTCAATAGGTATTCCTTAGTTCTTATAGGATACTAAGTACATTTATTGGAAATTTGTCCTTGAATAGCTTGCGTGCTTCTAAGGCGCGCTTCGCGCAAATAAATAGCCATGCTCGGTCTCAAACTTGCAACCGACCCTAGATGGGCCAGGTTAGTAGAAACAAATATTGAAGAAATCCTCACAGACCATGCGTGGTGTGAGCAAAAGGCTGCGTCGAATGCTATCTCGATAATTGCCATGAATCCTGAGCATACCGAACTAGTCACCGAACTGCTTATTATCGCCCAAGAAGAGCTTGAGCATTTTCAAATGGTGCACGATATCATTAAAAAACGTGGTTTTGAATTCGGTAGAGAGAGAAAGGATAGCTATGTCAATGAACTGTTCAAAGCCCGTATCAAAGGTGGTAGCCGTCAGCAAGCACTTGTAGACCGACTCCTCTTTTCTGCTATGATAGAGGCGAGGAGCTGCGAAAGGTTTAAAGTCCTTTCGGAAAACATTGACGATGAAGAACTGTCTAAGTTTTACCACGAACTCATGGTGAGTGAAGCTGGCCATTATACCAAGTTCTTAGGATTTGCCAAGCAGTTTGGAGAAGGCCTTGATGTTGACAAACTTTGGAAATCACTTTTGGAGATCGAAGGGGAGATTATCCAGAATTATGGCAAAAGCGAGCAGATTCACGGGTGAATCAATAACAGCTCCCCTTTCCAACTGCTTCCTGTTGGCAAATACCGTCAGTTATTCTTTTTTAATGACTTAGTGCTGGTATATATTGGCATTTGTTTTTTTTTGAAACAAATTTACGTATCTTACCGTTAGGTAATGCCTACGCTAATATCATTTTTGACACTTAAAGATGGGAAATACACACATGATAAATTCTTCAATGAGTGATGTTGCTATAGTTGCTACCATCGGTCAATACATTAAACACGAGCGCCTCAATCAGAATCGAACTCAAGCAAAAGTTGCCGAAGCTGCAGGTGTCAATCGTTGGACACTTAGTCAGATTGAAAATGGCGAGGCCATCTCTTTAACCTCACTTATCGCAATTCTTCGAGCAATTGATCGCCTGAATATTCTGGATATATTTACGGTCGACAATCAACCTAGCCCGCTCGAACTGGCCAAAATAGATCGAGAGAAACGGCTAAGAGCTAGTTCAAATAAGTCCGACAAACCAAAGTCAAGCGAATGGTAGCTGTCACGACGGCATTTGTTCGCATATGGGGAAAGGTTGTCGGCGCCGTTGCCTGGGATGAAGAAATGGGCGTTGCCAACTTCGAGTATGATCCCCGATTCAAAGGTGAAGATATAGACCTGGCGCCTATCCAAATCCCCATCAGCTCCAATCAACAAGTATTTCGTTTTCCTGAGTTACGAGAATTGAAGAACGCCGATTTCAATACTTTCAAAGGCTTGCCAGGTGTGTTGGCAGATGTACTTCCCGATAATTACGGAAATCAACTGATTAATCTTTATCTGGCACAGTTAGGTAGAGCCGAGAACAGTATGAATCCTGTCGAACAATTATGCTTCATAGGCACACGTGGCATGGGAGCATTGGAGTTTGAGCCGACAAAACTCAAAGTCAGTAAAAACACATTTGAAGTAGAAATTAAAAGCCTGGTAGGCATTGCTCAAAGAATCCTCAACAACCGCGAAAGCTTCGAGACAAATGTCAATAAAGACGAGCAAAAAGCAGTTCTTGATATACTTAAAATTGGCACTTCTGCTGGAGGAGCGCGACCAAAAGCTATCATAGCCTACAACAAAAAGACAGGACAAGTTAGGTCTGGGCAGACCAACGCACCTGCGGGATTCGAACATTGGATGATAAAGCTAGATGGCGTCAGCGAAGCTCAGTTTGGATCTACTCAAGGCTATGGTAGAGTGGAGATGGCTTATTACTTGATGGCAGTGGATTGTGGTATTCACATGATGGAGTCCCAACTCATCGAGGAGAATGGAAGGGCCCACTTCCTTACTAAGAGGTTTGACCGCGAAGAGGGGAATGTGAAACATCATGTCCAGACTTTTTGCGCGATGAGACATTTCGACTTCAATCAAGTGCAAAGCTTTAGCTACGAGCAACTCTTCGAAACCATGCGCATGCTTCGATTACCTTATCCAGATGCCGAACAGATGTATCGACGCATGGTGTTTAATATCCTTGCGCGCAATTGCGATGACCATACCAAAAACACGGCTTTTCGACTGAAAGAAGGCGGCCGTTGGGAGTTGGCGCCCGCCTACGACATTTGTCATGCTTACCGACCAGGTAGCTTATGGGTGAGTCAGCATGCGCTGAGTGTCAATGGCAAACGCATTGACATTCAGTTGGAAGATCTAATGACATTTGCGCAAGCGATGAATATAAAAAAAGCCAAACAGATCATCAAAGAGGTGAAAACGGTAGTTGGCAAATGGGAAGACTACGCCAATGAAGCAAGTGTAGACACTAAACTTAGAGATGAGATTTGGAATACATTTCCTTCTGTTATCTAATTTGAGGTGTATTGCTAATGTGAGATCATGCAAACAGTTTTAGTTTTAGACATCTGAAACTAAATAAATTCGACGACTGAAGCCATTCTTCTTCTGGAAACTTTAAAGGTCAGTACTCACGCTCTATCAATTGCTTTTCTGATTTTTCCATTGGCTTTATTCAGGCTAAAGACGTTTATGGTAGAGGCTTCAATGCATAGTGTTTAAAATGAGTTTTCTCACTAGTTGTAGTGGGCCTTTTACAGTGAATTAAGCAATACCAACTATGAATACAGAAACTATCTTTTACCGACGTTTCTTAATGAATAATTAACATTCTAAGGCCTTCGAATTCACTAATTTCGCGCAGTGATTAAAAATAGGCATAGTAAGATTACATCGATTCTAGGAGCACTGACGCTTCTAGTGATGCTTGCTGGTCAAATTCTTCCTTATTCTGAAACATGCTTTGATATTGAGATCGCTGAAGTTGTTGATTTTGAGGACTCGGAAAAAGATCTTGATTCTGACGACGAGAAAGAGAAAATCAAGTCCCAAGAATTGATTCTGCGAAGTGAAATGACATTAGCTTCAGCGTTCGATTTCTTATTCCAACAGGGATTTCATTCATCTCCATTGCTTGATATTCAAATTCCCCCGCCTGAACAGGCATAATATTCCTTTTATTATACGTCCGATTTTGCTGGACCACTTAAACTAACTTGTTCGCATTGGCGTCCGGGTAGAGTAGTGTTATATCCTTCTTATATTATTTCTGATGAAAGATTCTAATTCTGGCTTTCTAGCCAATTTAAAAACCGACCTACCTGCAGGTATCGTAGTATTCTTAGTAGCAGTGCCGCTTTGTTTGGGCATCGCCTTGGCTAGCGGGGCGCCACCCATGTCGGGAATCATCGCCGGTATGGTCGGTGGTATTGTTGTTACAGCCTTCAGCAAATCTCCTTTGGGAGTTAGCGGACCAGCGGCTGGTTTGGCAGCAATTGTTCTTACCGCAATTCCGTCTCTGGGAGGTTTTGAAATCTTTCTTCTTGCAGTATTTATTGCTGGAATAATCCAGTTTATAATGGGTGTCTTGAAAGCTGGTATTATCGGATATTATTTCCCGAGTTCAGTCATTAAAGGGATGCTCGCTGGTATTGGAATAATCATATTCTTAAAACAAATTCCCCATGCATTTGGTTACGACGCCGACCCAGAAGGGGATGTGTTTTTCAATCAGTCGGACGACCAGAACACCTTTAGTGAGCTAGTGAATATGTTTGATTTTATTACTCCTAGCGCCTTGATTATTGCCGGAGTCTCTCTTGTCATCCTAATCCTTTGGGAGCAGAAGTTCATAAAAAAAATGGCTATCACGCAATGGGTGCAAGGACCTTTGGTTGTAGTGGTAATAGGAATAGTCCTCAATCAAGTATTCTTAGGTTATGATGGTCTTGCCCTCGCTCAAGAGCATTTGGTAAGCCTTCCTGTAACAAATAACTATCTAGACTTGTTCAGATTGCCCGATTTTAGCCATTGGAACAATCCAGAAGTATATACTGTCGCATTTACTCTTGCTGTTGTAGCTAGTCTAGAGACTTTATTGTGTGTAGAAGCAACAGATAAGCTGGATCCACACAAACGTGTGACACCAACCAATCTGGAGCTAAGAGCACAAGGAATAGGAAACATGGTATCAGGACTTATAGGTGGTTTGCCAGTAACTCAGGTAATTGTCCGTAGTTCAGCCAATATTCAGTCGGGTGGTAAAACCAGACTTTCAGCCTTTATACATGGTCTGCTTATTCTTATATGCGTAGTCTCAATTCCTAACATCTTAAACATGATCCCCCTTGCTTCTCTGGCCGCTATTCTTCTGATGGTAGGCTATAAGCTGGCAAAGCCTTCCTTGTTCAAGTCTATGTATGCGTTGGGAGCGCTTGAGTTCATACCATTCTTAGTAACAGTAGTAGGTATCGTTTTTACTGACTTACTCACAGGTATTGCACTTGGTATGGCTGTCGCTTTTTTCAATATTCTGTACAAGAATTTTGAACGCCCTTACTTTTTTGATGCTGATTTATATTCAGATGACAATGTGATTCACCTTAGATTGTCCGAGAATGTAAGCTTCCTGAATAAGGGAAGTATTAGTAAGAGTCTTGCTTTAATTCCTGATGGAAAGACAGTCGAAATTGACGCCAGTCATACTAAGAATATTCACCCAGATGTACTTGAAATAGTCAGTGATTTTGAGCTTAGCTCCAAGGAAAGAGACATCGAACTAGTCCTTATCGGATTTGAAGAGTTCAAAAATGAAAAGCCAGTGAAATTATTCGAACGTAAAATATCGGCGAAGTCTTAATTAGCGACTAAAAAAAGAACAATTATGAAAGCACATACAGCAGAATCACAAGCAGCTATAATTCCTGCAGAAGCACTTCAGCTATTAAAAGAAGGAAATGAGCGTTTTGCAAACAACAGGCGCCTAGGTCGAGACTTAATGGAGCAAGTTTCTCAAACAAAAACAGGACAGTTTCCTTTTGCAACGGTCCTGCATTGCATCGATTCTCGTGTGTCGGCCGAACTTCTTTTTGACCAAGGTGTAGGTGATGTTTTCAGCATACGCATCGCGGGTAACTTCGTGAATGAGGATATTTTGGGGAGTATGGAGTTTGCTTGCAAACTGGCAAAGACCAAATTGATACTCGTATTGGGGCATTCTCACTGTGGCGCAGTTAAAGGAGCTTGCGATAGAGTGGAAATGGGCAACCTGACAGCCATGCTCAGTAAAATCACTCCTGCCGTCGATAAAATAGAGCAGAAATTTGTACACAAGGGTTCTATGAATGCAGAGCTTGTTCAAGCGGTCGCTGACGAAAACGTCAAGAATGCAATTCGCCAGATCCGCGAACAAAGCGAGATTCTGAATGTTATGGAAGCTCAAGGAGAAATCGCCATAATTGGAGCGATGTATAATATTGAGACTGGAGTGGTTAGTTTCAGTTGATCAGCTAGACATATAGATTTCATAAAAGAGGAGGGCAGAGATGTTCTCCTCTTTTTGTTTGCAGCAAGCATGTATGCAATCAAAAACCACTTCCAATCAAACTTGAAAAGATCAACAAGTCCGACACATTCACTAGTGCATCATCATTAAAAACTCACTCATACCCCTGAGAGATACATGCGGAGAAATTGAGAATAAATTGAATGATTAGACTTAAACAATCACCGTAAAAATGAACAATACAACTAAGTCATTGTCGCTTACAGCATAATTGAATTGAGGAGGATAGAGAAATATTTGCCCGCAGTGCGAATCCCTTTAAAACTTAAGAATCAACTTCAAGTTAATTCTACGACCAGTAAGGAAATTCGGAATCGCATATTGTCGGCCTGAGACGTCTTCAATCCACGTGTAGTTGATCGTGTTGTTGATGCCCAGCACGTTGAACACCTCCAATTGTATGCTACTGCCATCTTTGATGAATGTAGTGAGCTTGCCCTTGTTGCGGTTCTTGTCCGTAACAAGATCGCGGCTAAATCCTATGTCCACACGGCGATATGCTGGTGTGCGTAAGACATCTTTGTATCGCTCAAAAGATGGCGGACCAAAGGGCAGAGGAGAGCCGTAGTACAAACTTACAAGCACTTTGAACTCAGGCCATCGGGGCATTTCGTCTTGGAAGAGCAGACTAAAACTAACACGCTGATCAGTAGGTCTTGGAATGAATCCTGGCTCTACTAAACTCGAATCGACAGCTTCATTATTCAATGTGTAACCGGGAATGATTTCGGCCCCATCACTATTTATATACTGGTAATAAAAATCATCAGTGAGATTCTCTTCAGTCTTCAGGTAGGACATTCTTACCCAACTCTGAACGCCTTCAATGAACTCGCCATTGAGCATAACATCGGCGCCATAAGCGTAACCATTTGAATTGTTGGTGGCGTAATAACGTAGCTTGACATTCTCAACCTCGTATGGTATAATACGCGATAGATCTTTGTAATAAACCTCAGCCACCATTTTGAAAGGCCTGCCGAAAGCTTGGAATATGTAATCGACTCCAGCAACAGCATGAATGGCGCGCTGAGCCTTGATGTCTGGATTGATCGTTCCATCAATACCACGCATTTCACGATAAAATGCCGGCTGCCAATAAACTCCACCCGCCAATGTGAAAATGATGTCAGGTGTCACAGTGGTGTCCCGTTCAGTGTCTTTGATGTGCTTCGTACGCTCCCAATTTGGCTTGTAGCTCAAATTCGCTCTTGGACCCCAGACTAATTCGTTTGAAAAAGACCAGTAGTTTGCTCGCAGACCAGCATTTGCAGTGAGCTTATGGCCTTTTTCAAACTTCCATTCTTTGCTGTCCTGGACGAATCCTGTAACGCGATTCGAAACCACTCTATTGGTTTGCTTGATAACGTCACTCAATGCGATGTTTTGCCCAACTCCGTTGCCCACCTGGCCAGGAATGTCATTCGGTCGGGGAGTAGCATAACCTGCAGAATCGATGTATGACCATTCACTCAAATGATCCAAGATATCCTCGTGCTGAAAACGAGTACCCCATTCAATGTAATGGCCCGTGCGCTCCAAATCCGCAAAACCCTTGTGTGTAAAGTTGTAGACACGCGCGTTTAAAGAGTTTCGTGCGTGATCCAAAAAACCTCCAACGCCTCGATTTCTCAGTACTTCACCAAACTCATCACTGCCTAAATCTCGCTCCAATTCATCCAAACTATATGCTCCTAGGATGTCGAAAGACTCCGATTCATCCGTGTGAAATGCCGATGCGATGAATCGCAACAGCACCTTCTCATTGGCCAAGTAATTTGCCGATAAGGCACCAAAATAAGTCTCAAACTGACTGACTTCTTGTCCGTCAAAGAATACGGTAAGTCGAAGAGCTTCATTTATGTTTCCAACTTCGGTCTCGCGAGTGGAAGGGATGAAGTTGTAGTTATTTCTTGAGTAGTTACCTAAGAACTGAAGCTCAAAAGGCGAGTACTCTTTCGGTGTGTAGGTGATGAATGTCTGAATATCTGTGTAGTTTGGTCTGTAGTCACCTTGTGTGTCCAGACTTCCCAATAAGTAGCTATTCGACTTGTAGCGAACTCCAGTATTGTGGGTCAAACGCTTCTTCTTGCCAATTCCTTCCAACTGAAGAGAGCCTCCAAGAAAACCTCCTGTGAACGCTCCTGCAAACTTTTTTGGTCGGCGGTACTTGATATCAAGCACTGAGGACATTCGATCGCCATACTTGGCCTCAAAACCTCCAGCAGAAAACTCGATGTTCTCAACCATATCAGGATTTGGGAAACTTAGACCTTCTTGCTGGCCAGCGCGAACTAGAAAAGGGCGGTAAACCTGAATATCGTTGACATATACAAGGTTTTCATCGAAATTCCCTCCCCGGACGGAGTAGCTGCTGCTTAGCTCACTTGAAAAATTCACAGGAGCAACTGCGAGCAGACCTTCTATACCAGCATTTGGTGTGGGAATTTGCGAAGTAAGTTTTGGATCAATAGTAGACAAAGCACTTTGTCGTGTGCCTTTCGAAATAATATCAGCTCCTCCGACAGTTTCTACGTTGCTCAATTTTACATTGATTTCACGTCGTTCACCATTTTTTAATTTGACTTTGATCTCCTCATCTTCACCTGCAAATGCACTGTAAATAATTATGTATGATCGATTTGCGGTAACTGTCAGTTCGTACTTACCATCATTATCAGTCAAGGTATTGACCCTTGGATCAGACTTAACGTAAACATCGGCAAATGGGATAGCCATCCCTTGATCATCAAGGATGGTTCCGAACACAGAGCCAGTTTGGCCAAAAGTGAACATACAAGCAAATGCAAAAACGAGAGTTAAAAGGAATTTTCCTGCCATCGGGCGTCAAAAATAGTCAATTTGGGCTGCGATGAATTAACAGAATTAGCACAATTAAATTGTGAAGGGCAGGATTTTAATTTTTCCCTTGAATATCAAGGCTAAGCGAGCGAAAATTTATCGGCGCCAATTATGAAAGTCACTGTTTTTTCAAATCACCATTTTTCCAAGCTTGAATAAACTTAGCCCAGTTGATTGGATTCAGAATTGTAATAGGAGGGATGCCACCTTGGTAATATAGCTGGTCGGCTCGCCGGCGCATCGCCATTTTGTAGTTTTCAGATCCGTCGGCTCCAATAATAACCGTCTTCTCATACAACATAATAGATTCTAGATTCTTTCGAGCTCTCTCTATTTCATCATCGGGCAAGTTCAAAGCAAGAAACTCTTCTTTGAAATTTAACGGTGCCGGCCAAGGATAAATAAAGGTGACCGGAAGGTTTATGGTGTCCGTTTGAAGGAATTGTACAATTGACAGTCTGTTGTCTTCCAGATCCTCCGGAATAATAAAGCGTGCCGTGCGATAGCCAATAGAAGAAAAGATTATGGTATCTCCATTATGAGCTGGAAGAGAATAGAAACCATTATAATCAGCCACGGTTCCTCGACTGTCTCTTTGTCGAAAGACGGTAACCAAAGGAACCGGCATCAAAGAGTCACCTGTGACGGCAACGCCTGAAAACTGGATGATTCGCTCAGATTCGACTAAGGTAGTGTCCTGTGCAAGAACACTTATTGACAATAGGCTGATCAGAGCTGATAGAAAAATCTTCATTCGCATGTTTTACAAAAGTAAGAGAAAATGTGCTCTGATATAGACGTCAAAGAACGTACTATCTTTTTTCTACCACTGTTAAAGAATTCTAAATGGGTCATTCTTCACTACCAACTTTGAACTCAGAAGTAAAGTGGAACTCAATTTCAGGGTAATTGTTTCGCTCCATATCAAGCATGAATTTACTTGGCGCTAGGAATACTTCATTGCCGTCTTTGTCTTTCACAATGTCCAATCCCTTCAATCGCTTGAACTCGCTCATCTTGGCATCGTCTGTAGATGTAATCCAACAAGCCTTGAAGAAGTTCTTTGGAGTAAACTCACATTTTGCACTGTACTCATTCTCTAATCTGTGCTGAATAACCTCAAACTGGAGTTCACCCACAGTACCAACGATCTTACGACCGCCAGATTGCATGTAGAAGAGTTGAGCAACACCTTCTTCAGTGAGCTGACGAATACCCTTCTCCAATTGCTTGGCTTTCATTGGGTCTTTGTTGACTAGCTCTTTAAATATTTCAGGAGAGAAGCTAGGAATACCTTTGAATTGAAGCAATTCGCCTTCAGTAAGTGTATCGCCAATTTTAAAACTACCCGTATCATAAAGTCCAATTACATCACCTGGGTAGGCTTCCTCGACTATGTTTTTGGCACTGGCCATAAATGTGGCAGGATTCGGGAATTTCAACTTTTTACCTAGCCGTGTATGTGTGTAAAACTTGTTTCGCTCAAATTTTCCTGAAACTACACGCACAAAAGCAATCCTATCTCTGTGACGGGGGTCGATATTCGCATGGATTTTAAACACAAAACCCGTGAACTTAGACTCTTCAGGCTCAACCATACGGATGTCAGATTGTCGGCCTTCTGGGTCCGGGGCGATTTTGACAAACTGATCAAGAAGCTCCTGGATACCGAAATTGTTCACAGCAGATCCAAAAAAGACAGGTGCCAATTTACCCGCGGCGTACTCTTCCTGATTGAATCCATCATAAACTCCCTCAATGAGCTCAACTTCCTCGCGCAACTCATCTGCAAATTCACCAATGTATTCCTCCAAAACTTCAGAGTTGATGTCGTCGATCGTAACCACATTCTTCTGAATTCGCTGCTTGTCTGCATTAAATAGATTCAAGTTCTTGTCATATAGCTTATAAACTCCCTTGAATGTGCGGCCTATTCCTATTGGCCAACTCATAGGACAAACTTTAATTGACAGTTTCTCCTCCAACTCGTCAAGCAACTCAAAAGCATCGCGGCCTTCAAGGTCCATTTTATTGATGAAGACAATAACCGGCGTATCGCGCATACGACACACTTCCATAAGGCGCTCAGTTTGAGCCTCTACACCTTTTACACAGTCGATCACCAGCACAACACTATCAACTGCAGTGAGTGTTCGGTAAGTATCTTCAGCAAAATCTTTGTGACCAGGTGTGTCAAGAAGATTGACAAGTTTGCCATTGTGATGAAATGCCATCACAGACGTAGCTACCGAGATACCTCTCTGGCGCTCAATATCCATAAAATCGGAAGTAGCAGATTTCTTGATCTTATTTGACTTTACAGCACCGGCAACTTGAATTGCACCACCAAAAAGGAGGAACTTCTCCGTTAGTGTCGTTTTACCCGCATCTGGGTGACTAATAATTGCAAATGTGCGTCTGTTTTCTATTTCCTCTTTTAAGCCCATGGTCTGTATTTCGCGGCCGCGAAGTTACGTGAATCCAAGTAAGGCAAAAAGGTAAAAGGTTTACTCCTTCAGGTTTTCGTATTTTTACCATTGACCAAATTCTTAGCATATGAACCGAATATTAGCTACAGCTGCTTTCTTAGGACTTTTCTGTTCCTCTTTTGGCCAAACTTCAACGCCTTTGCAAGTTGAAACTCAATCCTTTATTACAGGACTGAGCAAGCCTGTAGGAATTCACAATATGGGAGATGATCGCATTTTTATTGTCGAACAACATACTGCCCACATTGAAATTTACAATACTGCGGGTACTTATATCGGTCAATTCCTTGATCTAGGTGGTACCATAGACACAGGCAATGAGCAAGGCTTACTTGGACTAGCTTTTCATCCTCTGTATACTTCAAATGGTAAATTTTATATCTACAGAAACAATACTTCTGGGACAACAGAGATTATGGAGTTCTCAGTTTTGGGAGATCCTTTGACTTCCAATGTGGCAGATGTTAGCTCAGGAGTGATTCTTCTTTCAGTTCCTCAGCCATACAGCAACCACAACGGTGGATGCATTTCTTTCGGTCCTGATGGTTATTTATACATTGGACTTGGTGATGGAGGATCCGCTGGAGATCCTGAAAACAGCGGACAGTCAGGCAACTCTCTTTTGGGCAAGATGCTGAGAATTGGCGTTTCTGGAAATGGGAACTATTTTGTACCATTCGATAATCCGTTTATTTCAGTCTCAAGTGTGATCGACGAAATATGGGCTCAGGGACTCAGAAATCCTTGGAAGTTTAGTTTTGATCGCTCTTCAGGTGATCTGTGGATCGGTGATGTTGGTCAAAATGCCTGGGAGGAAATTGATTTCCAGCCAGCTTCTTCTGTGGGCGGTGAAAACTGGGGGTGGAGATGTTATGAAGGCTTTCATGAATACAATACTGCAGGCTGCAGTGGTTCAGGAAGCTATGATGATCCTGTCCAAGAATATAGCCATGGTTCACCGTACAATTTTTGTTCGATCACAGGAGGTTTAGTCTATCGTGGAAATGAATTCGAAGCAATGCAAGGCCATTATCTATTTACAGATTACTGCGCTGGTCAACTTTACACCTTAAAAGACAACGGAGCGGGTGGCTTTGATCAACTGCAAGTCAATTCTTCAGGTAATTTCGGCTATGTTGCTTTCGGAGAAGACTCAGCTGGAGAAGTCTATATAGCTGATATTGGTGGTGAGATCTTTCGTTTGGTCGATCCATGCGATGTCGTGACTCCGACTGTTACGGCCAATGGAGCGGTGCTAGAATGTTCTGCTTCCGCTAGTTACTATTGGTATATGGATGGGGCAATAATAGCTGGCGCAAATGCTTCTGCTTACACGCCTTCAGCTCCCGGAGAATACCATTGTCTTGTGGATGATGGCGCGGGGTGCGCTGTAGAGTCCAACTTGATAGATTATGGCATCCTTGGTGGTGTCTTAGGTTGCACTTATTCTGATGCATCTAACTACAATAGCATGTCATCTTTGGATGATGGTTCGTGTTTATTTGATTTTATCAATACATGTCCTGCCGACTTGGATAACAATGGGATAGTTAATACAGTCGACTTACTCATGATGCTTGGGGCTTTCGGTTTGATTTGTCCTTAATTTTCATCATTTGCTTTGTGCTGAAAAAAATAAGATTCACTCAGACGGGTGAAAGTAAGCTTGTCGTATTCATGGATTTTTGTGGTCTAACGAACCCAAAACCATGAAAAACATAGCTGCAACCATTATGCTATTCCTGACTTTTACGCGATATGTTCAGATCACCTTAGTAAAAGACATCTTCCCCGGTGCAGCTGGTTCTGGAGTTAATCATCTCACGCCAACAGATTATGGGCGCCTTTTATTCACAGCAATAGGAAGCAATGTGGTTCAGTTTTAGCGCTCCAGTTAGTGAGAATGCCGAAAAAGAGATTTGCGTTTTGCTCGTGTGTTCAAGTCTTAAAAGCAGCAATAACAACGTTACTCGTTGCTTCAGCTCTACTTATTCTTCTTTTCTATTTCCTGAAGCAATAGTTCTTCAGTAGCATCCATCACTTTGGCCAAGTCGTATTTTTCCTTTACCACTTGAGCAGCTTTTAGACCAAATGCAGTCCTTAACCGCTCATCTTTGCAAAGTCTAACGGCCTTTTTCACAAACTCATCGAGGTCATTAGGAGTGTAAACCATGCCGTATTCACCATGGCCAAGTATCTCAGGCGTGCCACTTGTATTGGTGCCAATTACCGCACATCCGGCCGACATAGCTTCAATAGTTACCATGCCAAAAGTTTCTCCGGCAGATGGCACAACACAAACATCAACGGCCGCGTAGAATCGCTCTACATCTTCAATGAATGGACGTATGTGGACGAATTGATCGAGACCAAGCTGCTTTGTCAGTCCTACCAATTGCTTCTCATAGTCCTGACCTTCTCCTCGTGTAGATTCTCCAACCAATAACAAGTGTGCTCTAATGCCCAAATCATGTAATTTGCGCAACGCGCCGATCACAAAAAGCTGTCCTTTTAGGGGGTCAAAACGACCTATAACACCAAGCAAGCAACCTTCCGGAGGTAGTTTAAATGAACCCCTTGAGCTTATCTTAGTCAGACCTTTGTCTATTTTTGATAGGTCAATACCCAACGGGATTTCATGCACTCGATTCATATCCATTCGAGTGCGTTCCGATATCTGGTTATACAAATAAGAAAGTAGGGTAATCCAGACTTCAATGCGTCGAAAACGTATCGTATGAATCAAGTCACGTTTGGAAATACCCAATTGCATGGCCTGCTGATACACCAATAATGGTCGATTTCCTGCCTTTTTACACGCTATGCCCACAGTGCTCATATCCCTGGCATCACTGATCCATACCATGTCTAGTTGGTCCTGCTCAAACTGAGCAGCAACAAGCCGGGCATTCTTGTAATCAAAGGCTTTCTTGTTGACGCCCACAATAGAAATAGGAATTTTACTTGCAGTAGCCTTTTCAAGAGGGGAGCGCTCCACACAGTATACCCTGCTTGTCCATCCGCGTGATGCAAACCATTCCGCATAGCGTAACATATTCATCTCTAGGCCTCCCCAGCTAGACGAACTGCAATAAAACCCGATTGTAGGAAGTTTGTTCTGCACCGTTCTTATTTGAATAGCGATGATAAGCAAATTGACGATGTAAATAAAATATTCTTAAGCGACGTTCGCCTGATGATTACCTAGAATTGAGAGGATTAGATTGATGAAGTTTTGATCGTCCAGTGGCAGGCGCTAGTAGTGATCTACTAAATCTTAATGACCGCTAGAATCGGCATCTCCAAACACAATGAACTCAACCTTTTTTGATGGCCTTTTACTGTTGATTTGTCCGGCTAAAGTTCGAATATGGGCATCTAAATTCATGGAATTGGCCACCACATTGCATAAATTCTGATTACCAAAATACTCGTAAGCATCGGCTGAACGTCTCACATGATGAGCCGAAACGCCGGATACTTCCAATAGTCCTACCAAATTATCGGCGAGTTAAAGCTGATTCTCTATGTCCAATACAAAGCACATGGCGCAATACTATCGCTCTTTGAAAGAAGTTCACATGACGTCAGTCAGAAGCAGGAAATAATTCAAATCAAATTTTACTGAGTTAACTCAAGTTTTATTTCGAGTTATAAATTACTTAATTATGAGTCCTTTCGAATGGTTTTCGTTCTGATATTGAAGAGATATGACGCAAGCCTGTGGTGCTATTTGACTAGTTTTTAGCCTTCCAGGCAAATGCAATACCCCGTAGTCTTGGATGATTCTTCCGTCTAATGAAATGATCTTAACATCAACAGTAGTTCCTTGCTCACCTTGAATCTCGATAAAATCACTTGCCGGATTAGGCCATACTTCAAATCGGTTCTTATCGATCGACTCGCTGACTTCAGTCACTGGAGAGTTGTCATAAAGAAGAACAAGATCGTCTATCTCATCAATGCATGTCATGTCCATTATGCCATCGTTGTTGCGGTCGTGAAAAATCGCACAACTCCCCGCGCCATAAGCATCGTATGTCCGCGGATTGAGATACGTACCGTCACCCATATTCTCATACAGGGTGAAGTTCACACTGAAATAGTTTGAGGATATAAAGTCCAAATCTCCATCACCATCCAAATCACCTAAGTCTATAGCTAGGGGAAAGTCGCCAGTGCTGTAGTAGGTTGGCGCACCCAAGCCACCAAGACCATCGCCGAAATGGATACTCACATTCGCACCACCAGCATTCGCCGATGCCACGTCAAGATTGCCATCTCCGTTTACATCTCCAATCCCAATCATCCAAGGGTTCGAGTTGACAGGAAACCCTTCTCCAATCGTGAAGTTTCCTTGACCATCGCCGAGTAGAATGAAAATCTCACTGCCTGTATATGTGGCAATAGCTATATCCATCACCCCATCGCTATTGAAATCACCAGCTGCAGCCGCTGTTTCAGCTGTCGAACCTGTGTCAATGAATTCAGGGTCGGCGAATGTGCCGTCGCCGTTGTTCACAAACAAGCCAATGTTATCTCCGTTTCTGCTGGCTGTTACGATATCAGTATACCCATCGGCATTCATATCCAAAAGAGTAAGTCCGCGCACTCCTGAACTAGCATTGTAAACTGTCTCGGGTCCCAAAGAACCTGAACCATCACCAAAAAAAACGCTTACCTCTGGACCTTGAGTACTGCCTGTCGCTAGGTCAATTTCCCCATCAAGGTCAAAATCGGCGCCTTCATTCGTAGAAGGCTTCGTTGCTCCAGGCATATCGATCAGTTCAAATGCATCTGGATAGTTGCCGTCGCCATCATTGAGCAATATCCGCAAGTCTTCGGAATCCTCATTAACCACAACCAAGTCGCTAGATTCATCATTGTTCATGTCTCCCGCATAAGCTCCATAGCATTGTATAAAAACCTCTCCAGGAAGACGCATTTCGATGATTTGTGTTTCCGGAAGGTCTAGGTATCCCGGCAGAGTGCGAATCCAAAAACTGAACCCATATCCGCTTTCCAAAACGTCTCCTTCTGCGCTTAGGATGGCATGGGTCATGTTCACTGAAACCCATTCGCCTGAAAAGAAGTCGCGATCCGCGATAAAGGTCAACTCTGTTAAGTCATTGTTCCAGTCCAGTTCGCCAGACATTGGACCCGACCAACGTCCGAAAACCTGAAATGACATCGAGGTAACAGAAGCTGTATCAATAGGATTCTCAAACTGGACGAAAATATCGGTGCCAGGTTCTGCAGTGAGCGAGAAAGGCACTGGTAACTTATCAGTTACCTCGACTTGAGCGCACAGATAAACAGGCACAAGAATGATTAGGATGAGAAGCTTTTTCATGTTTTGAATGTTTAGCCTGCAATTTAGTCCATTAATTTCTGGGCCGTAGACACGTTTTTGTAAACGGACAGGAAGTTTACTTGTGTTGACGGTTAGGTCGGACAATAATCTCACTGATCACTGCAGTATCACTTGTATTTATCGTGTGTAGTATGTTTTGTGCGATGATAGTTGGATCCAAGCCTTCTGCAAAATATCCTTTGTAGTCTTTGAGAAGAGCTTCATTGGAAGTTTGATCAATGAAAGGAGTATTCACAGCTCCAGGAGAGATCGTGGTTACTCGTACTTCATTGGATAATTCCAAGCGAATACTTTCAGAGATAGCCGCTACAGCCCATTTTGTCGAGCAATACACTCCGCTGTTTGGAAATACATGATGAGCTGCCACTGAAGCAATGTTAATGATGTGGCCTTTGCTTGAAATCAAGTGGGGAAGGGCAGCATGCAAACAGTTGAGCACGCCTTTCACGTTGGTATCAATCATGTTGTGCCATTCTTCAATTTTACCGTCAGCGAACTTATCGAAGACACCCAGACCAGCATTGTTTATCAGAACATCAATTGGACCTTGAGCTTCTATAGCCATGGAAATAGCTTTTTGAACGGATGCGTAGTCTTTGACATCACATTGAATCAAGGAGGCCCGGGGGGAGTCAAATTCGGCCGATAATTTCTCTATAGATCGAGACAAAAGGCTCACTTTATGACCTTTCTCTAGCAACAAATTTGATGTCGTTCTTCCTATTCCGCTGCTCGCTCCTGTAATAACTATATGCTTCATTCTAAAGTTTTGCTCAAAACTAATTCATTATCGACAGAATTAGACTCATTTGCCCATGGGCGTGATAAGTTTAACTGTGCACAATGACTTTTAAATGTGAGACTCAATGCTTGCGCTTTTCTCGATAATAGCCTGGATTAGGAATATGCGGACAATGGCATCTATGATGACCAATCGGGTAATATCAACCATTCTTGACATTACCCGATTCCATTCGCTATATGGGTGACCTTCGAATTTCGAAACAAGTCTCGTTCATAACCAAAAGAACCTGAAGCAAATGCGAATAGTATTTACACTCGAAATTATAGCCGCGATCGCGGCTATATCTGTACTTGTTTATAGAAAAAACAAACTCCAAACGAAGTTTCTAAAAGTACATTCCTATCGAAAGCACTCTAATGTGGAAGCCTATGTCAATCCACATCGCTCAGAATTCTAGTATTCTGAAGCATCGAGTAGCTTATCCATAATACTCTTGCAAAAACCAAAACCCTCGAACATGAATACAGTGAAACCAATGTTCATTAATCCTTTTCAAGCCATCGCTCTTACTGCTTTGATGTGCCTTTCTATATCCTTTTTGGGACAAGAAAAGCTAGTGCGTGCTCAGCGATACCTCAAAGAAAACGCTCAGTTGCTAAAAGTGAATGAGAAGGATCTAGATGGTCTTAAACTCGCGAGCGTAAGTCCAGCAGGACGAGGCACCTACGAAATAGCCTACATCCAACAAACCAAAGGAGGCATCAGTATCCACAATAGAATTATCAATGTTGTCTTCGATAAATCTGGAAAAGCAGTGGACTTCAAAGGTACGCTCGCCAATAACTTGGAGAGAACCAATATTCCCGCAGCGCCTTCCATTTCACCAAATGCAGCACTTGAAATCGCAGCTAAACATTTGCAATTAGAATCGCTGGGCCACATTGCTCTCATCGAACCTGGAATAGGTGATGACCAAAACGGAATTCTATCAAAGGGAAATATCTCCCAAAGTGATATCACATTTCGCCTCGTTTATCAAGATTTTGGAAAAGCAGGAATCAAACTTGCTTGGGAATATGTGATCCATGAGAACTCGGTCAACACTGGTGGCAAATTCGAGTTGATGCCGTTACTGGAGAGTATATAGATAAAAACGACTGGGTTGCAGAATGTAACGTAGATCATAGTATTGGTAAGTCTGGTGTGAATCACGGGGCCGCATGTCTAGATACTCCAGCCCTTGCAGCCCGTGCTGATGGATACAGAGTGATTGCATTTATTCGCGTAGATAATTTAAGGTGTTTGATGCTGTAATCTCAAAATCATTGGACTTTAGCTTCGTATTCTTGAGTACCATTTTTCCGTGTCAATACACAATGACGCCGGGCCAATTATTCGACTTAATAACCTATTGCTCAATATCGGTCTGCACCATGAAACCTGCCGCAGATTGATAATTTCGCCTCGCGAACATAAATTCTTTTCTCAAACGGAACATCCAGATTGATGGCTATTGTCTCAAGCAGGCTCGTAGCACTTCACACCTATATGAAGCTATTAAACACTTGTGAAAATAGCTAGCGATTGCACTGATTAGGGAGAAAACCAGTAGTATGAGTTTTGTCCAACGGATATTTCGAAAAGTTATTCTTATTCAGACAAGTCAGTAATTCTTGCTTGTACAACTTACTTTTTCTTCAGTTTGATGACACCAAATGTGTTGAGTAGCAAAATGATCGGATAAGATGGATCAATTTCAAACCATCTGTGACCAAAATTTGGATCATCAGCTTGAGCGTGATGGTTGTTGTGATAGCTTTCTCCCATCATCAAGATGTCAACAGGAAGGAAGTTTTTAGATGTGTTGCTTACCTTGAAGTTGGTGTAGCCATATTTATGGGCAAACCAGTTGATAACTGCTCCGTGCAATGGTCCCATGAGGAAATGAATAGGGAGGAGGAGATACATCCACCAATTTTCGGCATAAATGACGTAGAAAGCGATATACACAGCAGCCCAACTCAATCGACAATAGTATGCACTTGCGAAAAGATCGAATGACCTCCATTCTGGAACATTAATCCTAAAACGCTCATCAATTCCAGTTTCATCGTTCATTATATCCATGTACACTTGCTTCGTACGCCACATCATTTTCATTAATGTTGGGTCATATTTCGGAGAGTGAGGATCCTTTTCTGTATCTGCATACTCATGATGCATACGATGCAATATGCCGTAAGCATGAGCACTCAAATAAGATGAACCTTGCGATATCCAAGACAAAATGAAGAAAAACTTTTCCCAGCCTTTTGACATGCTAAACATAGCATGGGCGCTATAGCGATGAAGGAAGAAAGTTTGGCAGAACAATGAAAGGTACCAATGGATGATCAAGAATAATAATATTTCCATGACTGTGTTTGACTCAAAATACTTTTATGAGCTCGGTTTTGCAGGTGTGTAATTGAGACCGCTAAAGTACGTCAAGTTCAAGAAATTTTTGAGCTTTATCATCGATACTTTTAAAGAGAAATGTCTTTTTTATAGTCCCGTGCTTTGCCAACTATAGAGACCATGAATGTGTTGATAACTTGAATTGAATTAACTAGTTGTCCTAAAGAAAACAAGACCGAAATAATCGATTTTTGGAAGTGAAAAACTGTACACTATTTGATTACTGATTCACTTAACCATGAATGAAGTATTGATTGTCGACCCTAACTACATCGGTGGCATGCTGAATGCCAAAGTCATAACGTTCTCTTTGTCCAAAACGAGAGCCCTCAGCTTCACAAATATTACTGAAGCGTGTGACTTTTCGCGGAAGTATGATATATCACCTGGTTTAATCTTGTTGGATGAAAAGCTTACGGCTGATTTGGAGCAAGTCCGAAAATGGTTAGAGGACTCTGAGAACATTTGCCCAATCCACGTGATCTCAAACAAGATAATTGAAAAAGAAAAAGATGGTTGTCTGGTTGTCGCTAGCGAGCTATTAGTACATCATATTGGAAACTGGTTTCCAAACTAATCTACTCCTCAGATTCTTTGTTTGCTCCCTTTTTCTGAGCAGGAGTAGGATCCATGCGGTAATTCTCTTTGTATTCAAGGAATTTCATCTTCTTGCGAGCTTCATCAATATTGTACTTTCCACTCATGTAGCCAGACAATCCTTTGCTAGTCTGTTTGTTCAGTCCTTGCAAAACGAGAAGAGCTGCATTCGTCGCGGTCTTAACCGCAATAGGAACACCTCCGCCAAGCTCCGCCCAATGGCCGCTCAAAAAGACGTTCTTCACAGGTGTCTTGTAATGAGCAACACCTGCTTTGATGTTGTCTTTCCCTGGCCGAGCTCCCATCATTGAACCATCTCTGTTTCCAGTATAGCGCCAGTGCGTAATCGGAGTAGCAACGTCGCAGTATACGATGTGGCTTTGGATATCCGTGTCCATCAATGCTTCAATCCGCTTGATGATTATATCGGCATACCATTGCTTAAGTTCTTTGTAAGCTTCTCCTCGAATCAAAGTACCATCAGGACCTTTTTCACATCTCCAATTGTCTTCATAATCGAAGTATGCCGAAGTGTATAAAGTCAATGTACCGCAACCTTCAGGAGCCAAACTCTTGTCTCGAGCTGTTGGCGCCAGTACAATAATCCCACTCGTCTCAGGATCACCACTTGAATGAGCACTTCTTTCAATTCCGTCTTTCGAAAAGAATACCATCTCCTCGCCAAATCCTATTTCTTCAGCCGTACAATCCAATGCCAGTGAAATTGTGCATGACGAACTGTACAAGTGTGCATTCTCCAGCTTAGTGATTTGCTTCTTAGGCACAATCTCTTGGGGAAGCATTTTTTCAAACAAGGTCTGAGCGTCGCATGCAGCAACGATGTATTTTCCTTCAACTTCCATGATCTCGCCGCGATGTTCGAATTGGACAGACTTGGCCAATTTTCCTTCCATCAGGATCTTAGTCACTTTACACTTGAAGAAAACGTCGTTATCGTATTCACTTATAACATGCTCCAACCACTCAGGAAATACTTGGCTTCCGCCTACAGGAGGCAATTGAAAGTCTTTGTTGTAGGCCCAAGCAATTGGAACCATACACGACATCATATCCATTTCTGAACAGAAAATGTCCATGATTCGTTGATCCGTAAAATATTTCTTCAGCCCTTTTACAATACCTTCTTCTCCTTGGTATTTCAAATAGTGAATAAAGGGAATAGCAAAAGCTAGCATACGCAGACCAAAAATCGGCTTCTCAAGCATATTCATGGTCTCCATCGTTCTAAAGACGGGATCGTAGTTCTTAAAAGGAATGGCCAGTTTCTTCGAATCTCTGAAAAATCGAATAATGCCCTTTTCCTCATGCGGGAAGTCTGCAATCAATTGATCGCGAAATTCATCAGGATTGTTAGTGAGTAGATAATCAAAGCTCTCGCCTTTGTATCGACGTACGCGATTTTGTTGCTCGGCACGTGGATAGTCATTACCGATTAGACCGAAAACCTTAGTGACCATGCCGCCTGGTCCGCATTGATTGAGCCAGTGAATGGCTGAATCAAATCGGTAGTCTTTCCTCCTAAACCCAGCAAGATACCCCCCCGGTCTGCTGTCCATTTCTAGCACACACACTGAATGACCCATTCTACTTAGGATAGCAGCAGTAGTTAACCCACTGGCACCTGCACCTATGATGACGACATCATACGATGGCTTAATCTCGAGATTTCTTGTCTTTCTTGTTATCACTTGAGGCGCGAATATAAAGGATTATAACCTTGTAAAGAGCTGCTTTTTAAGTCGAAAAAAAGCCACATCTGCAAATTGTTGCAAACATGGCCTTTTCTACCTTTTATTCAAAGGCTTATTGATTTTTCGCTTTTGTAAGCGCTTCGTCTCTCTTCAAATCCAAGGTGTGACTAAAGTCAATATCCTCAAACTTGGTCTCTACCAATGTGCCGTTCCAGTGGATAAGTAAGTCTGCAAATTGCATATCAACTACCTTAGCAGGTATATGATAGAGCATTTTAACTTTTGTCTTTTTCCCAGGCTTTAACACTTTAACTTTGTCCTTCATGTTGTCGGTGGAGTACATTTTGTCTTCCATTCCTTCAGGGCACATAGAAGGTTCGTTGTTAAATACCAATCCTATGTCCTTACCTATATAAGTGCATTCAAATACGACTAACGTCTCTTTGGTTTTCTTCTTTATATCAACTAGAGAAACCTTGTAGCTGTCCGTTTTTACTGAATTGGACGCGGCGGGGATTTTAAATGGTCCCGGATCTGAAACTATACCTGTAGAAGGCAGCAGTTGAACTGCTCCGTCTATTTTTACCGCATACGTATCACTCTTGTAATTTCCCTCTCCAGCAACCTTAACTGTCTTACTCTTCGATTTATTCGGATCTACTCGCCAAACTCTCCCCTTTGCAACATAGTCAGAGCCGCTGGCTGTGAACGTTACCTTGCTAGGATCGAAATACAACCAATCGTCAGTGTGATTCATGATGGTGATTTTTACCAAGGCGAATTCCATTTGACAATGCATCTCTGAAAATGAAATATCAAATTCTTCTGTCTCAACAGCATCTACAGCACCATAGCGAACTTCAAATTTAGGGTCTGTCTCAGGGGTTTGAGCATCCATAGTTGTAGCCGAAATCATAAGACCCGCTAAAAGAAATGCACTGAAGTAGTTTTTTAATCTCATATCGCACGTGTTAAATATTTATTTGCTTCTAGGCAATTAGCAGACCAAAGATCAGATCTTCCGTAGTTTACCCAATATTTTCTTACCAAACTTATGAATAGGTGCCGGTAAACTGCTCAACTTAAGTTGATTTATTTGCGCATGTCGCGTCATTAAAAATAGCTTAACAACGAACATATGCGCCATCTATTCAACTGTGCCATGCATCTTCTTTAAAACAGGCTTCGCATCTAGCGACGAGCGCAAATGATTAAATGAAGAGGCCCGATTTCCATTTCTCCAAACATCTGAATATTCAGAATAATCCTGGAAAAACGAAAATCGGGCCTCGACAATGTTATTTATTAATCCATGAAAGGATATCTGTAATCTGTCGCAGGAATAAATGTCTCCTTTATAGTACGCGGAGAAACCCATCTAAGCAAGTTGAGATGTGAGCCTGCTTTGTCGTTCGTACCTGAACCACGAGCTCCACCAAATGGCTGCTGACCAACAACTGCACCTGTCGGCTTGTCATTGATGTAGAAGTTTCCAGCTGCATTCTCAAGTTTCTTCGAAGCCAAGTCAATAGCATAACGACAACCAGAGAAAATAGATCCTGTCAATGCGTATTCAGAAGTCTCATCTACGAGATCCAATGTCTCCTCGAATTTATCTTCGTCGTATACATAGATAGTAATTACTGGACCGAATATCTCCTCACACATTGTGCGGAACTTCGGATTGCTTGTAACAACAACCGTAGGCTCAATAAAGTAACCTTTAGACTTATCGTAATTTCCTCCAGCAATGATTTCAGCATCGTCTTGCTCCTTGATGTAGTCGATGTAACCAGCGATCTTGTCAAAAGAGGTTTCGTCAATTACAGCATTGATGTAGTTACTGAAATCACCTGGTGTTCCAATTTTATATGTACTCACATCAGCCACTACGCGCTCTTTAACCGCTGGCCAAAGATTACTTGGGACATATGCTCGTGATGCCGCAGAACATTTCTGACCTTGAAATTCAAAAGAGCCGCGAGTAATTGCAACTGCTACTTCAATAGGATTTGAAGTCTTGTGAACCATGATAAAGTCCTTTCCTCCAGTTTCGCCAACAATTCGAGGATATGTTCTGTACTTGGCGATGTTGTTTCCAATAGTCTTCCACAGATGACGGAAAACTCCAGTCGATCCAGTGAAATGCAAACCAGCAAAATCACGGTGATTGAAAACTACTTCTCCAGCTTCCGGTCCATCAACAACAACTAGGTTGATTACTCCATCTGGCAAACCAGCGGCCTTAAATAGCTCCATGATAACCTGAGCCGAGTATACTTGACTTTCTGCAGGCTTCCATACAACGACATTTCCCATCATCGCAGGTGCAGCAGCCAAGTTAGCAGCAATAGAAGTAAAGTTGAAAGGGGTAATAGCAAAAACAAATCCTTCTAAAGGTCTGTAGTGTAGTCTGTTCCACACACCTTCGTTAGATCCAGGCTGCTCAGAATATATTTGCTGCATGTACATAACATTGTACCTGAGAAAATCAATCAACTCACACGATGCGTCGATTTCTGCTTGCATAGCATTCTTGCTTTGGGCAAGCATCGTTGCAGCATTCATTTTCGCTCTAAAAGGACCAGCTAGTAGATCTGCCGCTTTCAAGAAAATAGCAGCTCGGTGCTCCCATGGAAGACGCGCCCATTCTGCACGTGCTGCCAATGCTGTATCAATAGCTTGCTTTACATGGCCAGCGTTTCCTTTGTTAAAGTGACCTAGCACATGCTTATGATCATGAGGAGGGTGTATAGAAACTTTGTCATCAGTACGTACCTCTTCTGATCCAATGTACATTGGAATATCAATAGGGGCCTGGTTGTACATCTTATTGTACATATTTGAAAGCTCTTCACGCTCTGGAGATCCAGGGCCATATGGCTTTACGGGTTCATTTACAGGTAATGGAACTTGATAAACACCTTTTGACATGTATAACGATTTTAAGGTTAATTTCAGGCGCAAATGTAGTCCGATTCAATGGTATGACAAATAACTTTTGTCATATTAGCGATACTTTAGTACCCTGAACCTATCAATCCAACCTATCGAATGAGCAACAAGCATTTTCCTCATCTTTTTAAGCCTCTTGATTTGGGCTACATAGAATTGTCCAATAGAGCCCTTATGGGTAGCATGCACACAGGGCTTGAAGAGGCAAAAGGAGGATTTGATCGCATGGCTAAGTTCTATGCCGAAAGAGCAGAAGGTGGCGTCGGACTTATTGTTACAGGAGGCGTTGCTCCAGATAGAAATGGTTGGGTTTCTCCCTTTTCAATCAAACTCACTTCGTCTAGAGAGGTGTCGCAGCATGCCAAAATTACAAATGCCGTTCATGAGGCCAATGGTAAAATCTGCATGCAGATTCTTCATTCTGGTAGATATGGTTACCATCCGTTATGCGTTGCGCCATCGGCCATAAAAAGCCCAATCTCAAAGTTTAAACCAAGAGCTCTTTCCAAAAGAGGAGTCAAGAGAACCATTGACCACTTTGTCCGTTGTGCAAGACTAGCCAAAGAAGCTGGCTATGATGGAGTTGAAATTATGGGCAGTGAAGGTTATCTAATCAATGAGTTCCTCGTCTCGCCAACCAATAAACGGACAGATGAATACGGCGGTTCGTACGAAAATCGAATGCGCTTTCCAATTGAAATTGTTGAGCAAGTGCGTCGTCAAGTGGGCCATGAGTTTATGATCGTTTACCGGTTGTCGATGTTGGACTTGGTCCCCAATGGATCTAGCTGGAGCGAAGTGGTGCAGCTTGCGGAAAGAGTAGAAAAAGCCGGTGCGACAATGATCAATACCGGTATTGGTTGGCATGAAGCTAGAGTTCCAACCATTGCCACTATGGTACCAAATGGTGGGTTTACTTGGGTGACCAACAGGCTAATGGGCCAGGTAGGTATTCCATTGATAACAACCAATCGGATCAATACACCCGAAATTGCCGAAGACGTCCTATCCAAAGGTCACGCCGACATGGTGTCGATGGCTCGTCCGTTTTTGGCCGATGCCGATTTCATGAACAAAGCAATCGTCGGTGATAGCGCCCGAATAAATACATGCATAGCTTGCAATCAAGCGTGTCTAGATCATATATTCCAACAGAAGACAGCTACTTGCCTCGTCAATCCTAGGGCTTGCCGAGAAACTGAAATCAATCCCCAACCAACAGAAAAGCCCAAGAAGATTGCGGTTATTGGCGCCGGACCAAGCGGATTGTCTTGCAGCACTGAATTGGCGAAGCGCGGACACAAGGTGGACCTCTATGAAGCCAGTGATTCAATAGGCGGACAGTTCAGAATGGCTTGTCAGATCCCTGGGAAAGAAGACTTCAAGGAAACTATTCGGTATTTCTCTCAACTCATACAAGATGTGGGTGTTAATTTAATGTTGTCTACAAAAGCGACTAAAGAAAACATAATAGGTAACTACGATGAAGTTGTAATATCGACTGGTGTGACACCTCGAGAAATACAAATTGAAGGAATTGATAATCCCATAGTCCTATCATATTTAGATGTACTCCTGCACAAAAAACCTGTTGGAAAAAAAGTAGCCATTATAGGAGCAGGAGGTATCGGTTTTGATATGGCTGAATACCTCACTTCAGGTGAAGAAACTACGTCGACTTCTGAGTTTCTGGAAGAATGGGGGGTAGATAAGGCCTATAATGGCCGTGGTGGACTCCTAGAAACACCTATAAATCGGGTCTCAAAACGAGAAGTTACTTTAATGCAGAGATCGAAGGGTAAATTAGGTGCCAATCTTGGTAAAACTACAGGCTGGATAAACCGTGCAGGAATTCGGAAGATGGGGGTAAAGACGATTTCAGGCGTGAATTATGTTCGAATTGGCTCCAACCACATAGAGTTTGACGACAGTTATAAAACGGATTTGCTCAACGTTGACAATATCGTAATTTGTGCTGGTCAAGAGCCAAATCGCCTCTTGGCAGATGAGTTGTCTGCTCTAGGTCAGCATGTCCATATTATTGGAGGTGCTCATGAAGCCAAGGAGCTAGATGCAAAACAAGCTATAGAAGACGGAGTAATTTTGGCTATGCGTCTATGACTCGTCCCAAGTGCTGCGATTTATTAAACTAGTGCCGAAGTACACAATGAAACGAGTCAAGAAAACTGTGCACCTAATGCAGCATTCTGCAATAACCCCTGCCTCTGGGGTGATCAATTGGTGTTTTGATAACTATCAGAATCTGAGTGTAATTCGGATGAACGAATCTCCCCGTTACCCCAAGCTAAAAGACATCGATCTGCTGGTGCTCAATGGGACTGAAGAGTTTATGGAAGATATCTCATTTATAAGTGAAGAAAAGAAGTTTGTGCAGTCTGCAATTGAAAGCGGAGTGCCTTGCTTAGGACTTAACATTGGCGCAGATGTGCTAGCAGAAGCACTTTCTGAAAAGAAATCACCGAAATCCAAAGCTCAGCGTGGTTGGAATCAAGTTATATTCAATAAGGAGTCAGAAACATCTGCCGTGAGCAAGTTGACGCTGAGCGGAATTCAATCAATGAGTGGATTCTTTCACCGATCGAGACGAAACGTTCTTCCCGATGAATGCCATGAGATTGGACAAACAGAAAGTGGAGAAACAGCAGCGTTTCTTTACGGAGACCATGTAATCGGGATGTATTTTGCCCCGGAACTCAATCCGCACACCATTTCAACACTCGCTAGCTACCACGACATTGTCCCGCAAGTGAGCGCAGATGGAGAAAAGCAGAAAATGATTATCCCCCACGATTTCGGCAATGGCCGTCACTTAATTGACTTAGCTCTCGACTATCTGATCAAAAGTGGTAAAAACAACAAAAGGCGGCGCTAAGTCTTACTCTAGAGTATACCAATTTAAGAGGAAAAACTTTCCTGTTGATGGCGAACACGCCCTACTTAATCAAATACTTCTTGTTTCAATCCTTTGAACTTGCTTTGGAATTTATCAATTCCTTCAGCTAATGCTAGGTGCTCCGCTCTGTACTTACTTTCTTCACATTGGCGGTTCAAAAGCTTCGCAAGATGATCCTCATGATCTTGCGAAGCTGCTATCAAGCTCACGCAAACCACGATCTCGAATTATACTCATTTAGTCCACAAGCTTCGTTGTGCGCCCCAGGTAATCCGGCGACGCAACTTCCATAAAGTATTTGTCAATGAAGTTTTGAAAGAATCGCATCTCTAGACGCCAAAATGCAACTGTTGATTTCCAAAACAAACTCACTTTGTGTAGCTCCTCTAATGACACTTTATCATGAAAAGTGCGCTGATTCATTAAGAACATATCCATCATAGCTTTGAATTTTCTATGAAGTTTGTAAACACATGAGGTGAAAAAATGAGGAAGCTCAGTAAATAACCTGATTTGAATCAAAACCTCGCTGCTGCATGGCTCCAGATCACATACGCATATGCAGTTTCTGCATCATCAGCCTCTTCGTAATGGGCAGAAAAGTCTCCACCAACGGCAAATTCAAATCGGAAGAAATTAACCAGGTAGAAGGATTTGGAATCTCTCTGAAGCGTTTGATCAATCCCAATTTGATCTGCTCAAAACTCTTGCCGATGGTTTTTTTCTCTCGGCCCAGAATTTCAGTTTTTAAAGCACGATAACGTTCATTCGAATTCTCGAAAATAGAAAGGCTATAACCGTAAATCAGTACATCTTGCCCTCTGGAGTCATGCAACAATAGATAGCCTTCATCCATATTGAGCGGTTCGACCCCTATAGATTCCATGGTGATCTGACTTTCTATAAAGTTGTAAATGTCCTGACCGTCCTTAATCTTATCGCGAAATACTGGCAAGGCATATTCAATGATTTCCATGACCTCACTGAGCATCGCATTATCGGAAACACCTTTTTCTAATTGTAATTTTAAAGTTGATGGATCGAATCCGATTAGTTTTTGTGGGAATGCATTTGACGTATTCGTTTTCTGTTCTTTCAATGCTTCCAAACTAGAATAATGGCGCATCAATTCCGAAAGAGCGGGGTAGAGCTTCACTTCTTGAAACGCTCGATCAGTCTGCTGAACAAAATCAAGCAGCACGTACTTTTTGTGCTCGAAATCAATTGTTCCTTCTGTGAGCCAGTTGTCGTTCAATTGCTTCATGAGATGGTTTTCGTTGTTCTTATAACGGAAAGTAGACACTTAAAGTTTTTCGCCTGTGGGGAGAACTCCGAGCTTCTTGACAGAATTGACCTAAAGTGACTTGCAGAAGTCACTCAGTTTGCTCCCAAACTCACCCCACGAAAGCTGACTTTTCATAGTGCTGATAGCAACTTGAACGTCAGTGGGGTTCATCGATTCAAAGTAACGCTCAATGCCTGATGAAACCAAAGTCGGATCCGCAGATTCAACAAGAATTCCTGTCTCACCATTGACAATGGTTTCCCCAAGACCGCCAACCTGAGTAGCAAGGACCGGCGTGTTGAAGTGCAGACTTATCATCGTTATTCCACTTTGTGTGGCAGATCTATAAGGCAATACACACAAGTCTGCGGCTGAGAAATAGGTCGCTACTTCTGAATCGGGAATATAGCGCTCATGAAAAGTTATGCGATCGCTAAGCTTATGTTCTTTGATCAGTGAGTCATACTTTGAACGGTCACCATAGCATTCTCCAGCTACAATCAAGTGGTAGCTTTCGTCCAGTTGATTCAACGCTTCCAATAGAATATCGAGGCCCTTGTAGTCACGAATGAGTCCAAAAAACAATAGCGTTTTCTTCGTTGAAGGAATATCAAACTTCTGGAGAGCCACATGTCGTAAAATGCCTTCCCCGAAATGGTCGTACAATGGATGAAACAATCTACATATAGGGTAGTCACCAGGATATAGCCTTTTCAGATCTTCTTCCACCGATTCGCTCAATACAACAAAAGCATCGTGTTTGCGGAGATATGATCTGAGCAGACTCTTATCCAATCGACCAGACTCATGAGGCAAAGCATTGTGCAAAAGGCCGACCTTCTTGGTATTGGCCGACATCCTTCCTGCCACTGAACCAACAGCAGGGGCAAGAAAAGGCATCCAATATTGTGTAATTAGGACGTCGGGATTGGTCTCCTTGATTTTTCGAGCCGTCGCGCCAAAGGTCAATGGATTGATCGAGTCCAAACTTCGAATACTGGGAATAGCATCTGCATTGTCATCCTCTGAAACAAACTGTGTTTTTCCGGGAAAGAGTATGGAAGGATACTGGCGCTTGAAAGTAAAAGCTGAAACGTGATGATCTTTGGCCAATTCTCGATAAGTATGAGCACCGAATTGGGATATGCCGCCACGATAGGGGTAAAAGGCCGATAGCAATGCGATGTTCATGTGAGCAAATCTAACAAAGCAAACTAGTATCATGAGCCATATGTTAATCGAATTTTAGAAATTTGTGATTGGCTGCAATTAATGTAGCTCACAATTCAAAAAGCCGATTAATTTTGCCTCATGTCTCTGAGACGAAAATTCAAATCATTTACCCGTTCATTCTTGATGAAACGAGAAGCCGAAGTAAGCCGCCATCGGAAGGGCAGTAATTTCGGTGAAGCCCAAAGTGTGGCAGTGGTCTACAACGAGTCAGATGAAAATCATTTCAAAAAGGTCAAAAGTTTCGTCAAATTCCTCCATGATGAACACGGGATTCGAAAAATCATGGCATTTGGATATTCAGATGCTGATCCAAAGAACCTCCCACATTGGTTGAGCCATAAATTGGAATTTGACTTTTTTACCGAAGATGATATTGCATGGAACTTGCACCCTAGTCAGCATGTTAAAACCTTCACCCAACAAGAGTTTGATATCCTAATAGATGCGTCAAATCTGGATTGTATTCCTCTTCAATATGTCGTAGCAAAGTCTAAAGCAAGGATGAAGGTTGGGAATATGGGAGGACATAAGAAGAAGCACTATGATCTCATGATCAACATGGAACCCTTCGATTTTGATAAATATTTAGAGCAGGTGAATATCTACCTGACAAACATGAAACTACAATGAGCAAATTTAATGGCCTCGGTGTGGCTATGGTCACTCCTTTTTCAGCAGATGGACAAGTCGATTTCAACGGACTCGAGAATTTAACCAACCACATGATTGATGGTGGAGTTGATTACTTAGTGGTGCAAGGAACTACCGGTGAGTCGGCGACTATGAGCCCCGAAGAAAAACGCGATATTCTTCAGGCGGTGATTCAGACCAATGCCAAGCGGTTGCCAATTGTTTATGGAATAGGAGGGAACGACACGAGGTCTGTTGCCAAGGCGATGGATCAGCCTTTGGATGGCGTGGACGGGATTCTCTCCGTTTCTCCTTATTACAACAAACCGACTCAAGGTGGCATAATTGAACATTACAAGACCATTGATGCAGCGACACATTTGCCAATAATATTATACAACGTCCCGGGACGAACAGGTTCCAATGTACTGGGAGAGACTACCTTGCGCATTGCCGATTCATGTGAGAACATAATTGCTGTTAAAGAAGCAAGCGGCAATATGGAGCAAGTCATGGGAATCATCAACCAAAGTAAAGACGGGTTTTCTGTACTCTCCGGTGATGATGCGCTCACGCTTCCGCTCCTAGCTTCTGGTGCCGACGGGGTCATTTCAGTTGTTGGAAATGCCTTACCTAAACACTTTTCTGAAATGGTTCATTCTGCTATGAAAGGGGATATGGCGCATGCTCGCAAACGTCATTACGAGTTACTTGAAATTATCCAGTTGCTCTTCATTGAAGGGAATCCAGCAGGAGTTAAAGATGTTCTTGCACATTTGGGTATTTGTGGTAATGCTGTAAGATTGCCATTGTTGACGGTGTCTCAAGCTACCAAGGACAAACTTAAAGAGCGAGTCGATAAGTTGATTTAAGCAAATTGTCTTGCCTTGAGAATAGCGCCTACAAAGTAAAAATAATGGCACTTCGTAGTTTCTGACTAAATTAGATGTTCAGTAGAAATCCGAATTCCTAATTTGTTTCACTTTTGTAAGTTAAGCCCTAAAGCTGTAAACTCATTCTACAGTTTAATCACTCCAATTAATCTTCATAAAATGCTATCCGAAATTGTAGAAACAAATTCAGCTATAGACATAGCTCCTCAAATAATGTGCCATTCGGCCACAGTATATTGGCTTTATATGGATGAATTCCAGCGTGCACCGAGTTTAGATGATTTTCTGGCTCCAGGCATATCACCGCCCGCCCCAGTTATTCAGGCGATGTTGGGACTGGGAAATCAGATAACGAGCGCTAATGCTCTTCGAGGTTTAACTCCGGGCACAGTCATAGTGTTTGTGCAAAATGGAGAGCCTATGCATTCGTGTGTAGCCATTGGTGGTCAACGAATTGGAGGATACAACCAGACAGGCTGGTTCACTAGTGCGGGCATAGGTGGAGCGTATACAAGCCATGCAATGGCCGATGTACAATGGCTTGATGGATTAATGAATCGAAACAAGGTTCGTGGTTCAAATGATCGAATGCAATGCACATTGTACGGCGTTCCTGAAAATTCAGCAAAAGCTATTTTAAGACAAGCTGTTCAAACACCAAGACCTGCTTTTTAGATCGAAAATCATGAGGCTTCTCCAAAACTGAACTTCTTATCCATTTCAAGATTTGGCGAAGCCTTCTTTTACTTCACTACCAGTTTAATCGCCGCGGATAATTCACCCTTCCTGAGCTGTACTATATAAAAGCCAGCAGGATAGTCGCAATTAAGCTCTATTAGTTGTTGTCCACTAACACGCGTTGTTTGAAGTGTTTTACCTGTCAAATCTGATACGCGGACCTGAACGTTTTCGTACACACTTCCCATATCAATGATTGATTGTCCGTTGGTAGGATTTGGATACAGCGTTATATTTCCATCAAATGAAAAGTCTTCAATGCTTACGATTGGCGCCGGAATCATACTAGTATCACAAAACCCGATGAATGAGCCCCCATTGATATTGTTTCCTTCGCTGCTCGTTAAAGTTAGTGTGGTAAAACCCGTTTTTGAATAGATTAGAGCGATCCCGTTAAGACCGTCTACAACATCGGGGCTAGTAACCATATCCCCATCTATTGTCCACTCAGCGCAACTTCCAGAATCGATAGAGACAACAGGATCTTCATTATTGGTGGTGAAAGTGAAGGATTCAGGAAGTGTCTGACCGTTTAGTCCAACTCCTGCTAGAACAACTCTAACTGATAATATCGGTTGATCGAAAGTGTAGGCAATAATTCCTATCTCAGCTGAATTACCAGTAAATGCATTGTTCAGCGCTGGATAAACGATGTCACATGCAGTAAAAGCCGAATTTAGATAGAATTGAGAACCTCCTGAGATCTCGGTGATGTAGCCAATAGAAATAGTTGAATTACTGTTGTGAATCGTTCCAGACTCCCCACTCACAATATTGCATTGACTTAAAATACTAGTCACAGTCGCTGTGCACAGGATAGTAAGGTTTTCTTCATGATGATCTCTTTATCTGATTCAATTCTACTGTAGTAAATAAAATGGATTTATTCTACTCGCCTATATGTCTGTATCTTCAATTTTAGCAGGTAATTCCTCTGTTACCTCATCCTTTTTTCCACTAAATCTTTTGCGGAAGTAGGCAAGAGCCGCAACCGCACCAATGGCAAGGAACTTCCAGATTTTTGCTAAGAAGATAAGAATCCCTCCTTTGGCCAAAACCTTTCCTGCAATCAGTCCACCAATGCCTACAGCGGCAAGCGTGTCAATATCAGGATCGAAATCTGCATACTGGTTGCCCTCGGTGAAATTCACACTAGGCATAATCAAAGGGATGTCAGCCTTGACATTGTTCAATTCAGTCATATCGCTGATGAAGTTCATCTGCAGCACGCCCTTACGACCTAAGATTCTAATTGCATAGTTTAAGGTGTGCTCATCAGAACCTCCAAAAGACAACTCTTGTGCCCAATGTAATTTCTTCGCCGTAGCATCATAGTATGGTTCCGATGCCCATCCAATGAAATCTATAGTTTCATATCCGGCTTCAACCCGCATTCTGTTGTCCTCATCATTGTCCCCAAACATTTCTTCTTCAAGCTCGTCATAATCGATGTCTGCTGCGTCTTCATCATCGATATAACCCATCTCATTGTAAGTAATATCTATTACGTAGCCCACATCTGAAAGCACGTTCGATTCTTCTTCAAACAACATGCCCAAACTAGGAGAAGGAGGGTTGCCCCACAATTCGTTGAGAACATACTCGCTCTGTTCAACATCCAAGTATTTATAACCTTGAGGCACAACAAGCACAGCTATCCCGTCGCCAAGCTCTATAGTTCCCACTTCAAAAACCATAGTCGCTTCAATGCTGTCGGCAAACATTTGATATTCAATATCCTCTAAAGTAAGTTCGAGCGAGTCCTCAATGTCTTCGTATTCGTCATCTTGAGAATAAGCCGAACAATTGATCAAGAAGAATAAGACAATAATGCAGCAAGAGAGAAGGCTAGCCCCTTTTTGTGTGAAAATTTTCATTGGAACAAGTTTAAGTCTGAAGCTAATATATACAAGCAAGAATTATAAAAGAAACACCTATACCTATAAATATGCAGAACTTGCAATTGTAAAAAGCTGTGGGTTATTGTTTCAACCCTGCTGCCGAACGCGGGATTCCATTGATTTCAATTGCGGTTATGGATTATATTCCTTTAGCATTTGGAAAACGAGGAATTCGCCCTGAGGTTACGCCCCAAACAAAACCAATACCTAGCTTGATAAGCTTCGCAAAAAAAAGATCTGAGTCTCCATTAGAAGTTCGTTAATGCATCCTATTCGGATTCTCCGCCTCCTTTGGAACCTGTTGAATTGAATCCCAATCCTCACAGATCTTGCGAGTATCGTCAAACCTGAAAAAGTCCATAGTGACATATTCGTCATTCCCTGGCCAAGTCTGGTGCGTATGCAAAGCCACCGTATCACCTGCAGCAATTCACCTCACAAATTCAATGGATTTGTGAGGATACTCTTCCTACATCCGCTCGAAATAATCAATGAACCCAGCTGTTCCATCCGCAACGTCTATATTGTGTTGGATGTATTCATTTCCTACAAATCTTTCAATGGCCTCTTTTGGATTTCCTTCGTAAGACATCTTGTAAAAAGCAATAGCGATTTCTTTGTTGTTTTCTAAAGTCATAGCACTGATATTGGTGGTGTGATTTCATTACTAACGCGCCATAGTTAAGCAAGGAAACAACATTACCTCATTCACTTTGATAGTGTCTGCAAAAAAGAAAAACCCGCAACTTTCGTTGCAGGTTTTTAATTCTATCTTTTTGAAGTTTGCTTGTCGTTATGCCATCACCTTACGACCAACAGCAAGCTCAGCCTTCGCGACAATGCTTTCAGTTGTCAAACCATACTTTTCCATCAATTGATCAGGTGTTCCACTTTCTCCAAATGAATCCTGAACGGCAACAAATTCCATCGGAGTAGGAGCGTGCTGCGATAGACATGCCGCTACCGATCCTCCCAGTCCACCTAGCAATTGGTGCTCTTCTGCCACAACGACAGCGCCAGTCTTCTTGGCCGAACGTACAATTGCTTCTTCGTCCAAAGGCTTGATCGTGTGAATGTTGATCACCTCTGCCGAAATTCCCTTTTCTGCCAAAGCATGACCTGCTTCAATAGCCTTCCATACAAGGTGTCCCGATGCTATGATTGTGACATCTGTTCCCTCACTGAGCATAAGAGCTTTTCCAATAATGAAAGGCTCTGACTCAGAAATGAAAGTTGGCACTTTTGGCCGACCGAAACGAAGATATACTGGGCCTTCATAGTCGGCTATAGCCATTGTTGCTGCCTTCGTCTGGTTGAAGTCACATGGATTGATAACTACCATATTTGGCAGCATCTTCATCATACCTACGTCCTCAAGGATTTGGTGAGTAGCACCATCTTCTCCCAAAGTAAGTCCTGCGTGTGAAGCACAAATCTTTACGTTCTTATGCGAGTATGCAATAGACTGACGAATCTGATCATACACACGTCCAGTAGAGAAATTGGCAAATGTCCCCGTGAATGGAATCTTCCCGCCAATTGTCATTCCGGCTGCCATACCCATCATGTTTGCCTCTGCAATACCTACCTGGAAAAATCGCTCAGGAAAAGCATCTTGAAAGGCATTCATTTTCAACGATCCAGTAAGATCGGCGCAAAGAGCTACAACGTTCGGGTTCTTCTTTCCCGCTTCGAGCAATCCTTCTCCGAATCCGGATCTGGTATCTTTGGTATTCAGGACTTCAAATTTTCGCATGGATCGTATTATTCTAAGTTAATGATGGTCTATATCTGAAGAGAAGTATTTCTCCCTGTCGTTATTTTAAATTCTTTCTCTATTGTGTAAATGGTCTGCTTCGAGTTTTTACTTCGAAAAATCAACTTGTAAGATCCCGGCTGCATAACATATCGGCCAGAAACATCTCCATAACTGAATCGCTTTACCAATACCATTTCATTATCGACCAACTGAAACAGACCGCCAAAACCACTAGTTCCTGCCTGCAAAAGCAGCACTCCTGGCAACGGAATCTTTATATCTGTTTGGTGCCCCTGCTTGATGTTGACATCCTCGATAATCATGGGCGGGATGGTCTGGATTTCCAGCTTGTATTTCCCCGTCTTGTAACGTTCCATGGTCCCAAAATCCTGGGTATTGATCCGTTTACAATCATCTTCGCCTAAAACGATGCATTTCAGGTCTTTGTATTCCGACCGCCCATTCTCAAAATCCAAGTTCAAATCACCTTGCGGGGTATTCAAACCGATGATGTTGTGATTGCCAGGAATCAACTTTATCCCTTCCTTGATTGTAGGTGGGTAGGTGTGAGCGGTGACCTTGTATGTGAACAATGGATCCAACGTCAAGGTATCAGGATTGCCAAGCTTATTCAAAGTATGAACGAAGTTGTGGTAGATCTCTCCCGTTTCGTCATTCTCAATAGTTAATGGAATATTTGTCTCAAGGGGCTCATTGTTAGCGTCGAGCAAATCGATTTGCACGGATGTGCTATTCAAAGCCTGCGTAACAACTATGTCCAACACACGCTTGAATGTCTCTTCCTTTCCCGCATCGAAGTAATTCCCCACGCACTCAAAAGTCGATCTAAACTTGTCGTCGATGCCAATACCGATAATGAAGGGCTTCAATACAATTCCCTTTGCCTGCAAGGCGCGAGAAACAGCACATGGATCCTCATCACACGCCTCAACACCATCGGTTATCAAAATGATGATATTCCGACAATTGTCACATTCCGTAAAATCTTCCGCTGAGCGTTCAAGAGAACGAGCAATTGGTGTAGTGCCCTGAGGTACAAGTCTTTCCAGAGCTTTCTTAATAATTAAGTTTCGGTCGGGACCTATCGGAACTACCAACTCTGTATCATCGCAATCTTGCTGACCTTTAACATGCCTAGTTTGATGTCCGTAAACCCGCAAACCCAATTCAAGGTTCTCGCTTTCGCCCAAACTCTCCAAAGTCTCTGACAACAATTTAGTCGCCAAAACAATCTTGCGCTCCCGCTCCCAATAACCGTTCATGCTATTCGATGCATCAAAGACAAATAGAATCCGAGTCGTCTCTTGGCCAAAAGCGGCACAAGTGATTGTTAGAAATAGGAGGTATGTAAGTAGCTTTTTCACGTAGTTAGAATTTGACTTTCTTATGCAAGTCTCATTCCGCTTTTCAAAGGTTAGATTATTTAATTCTGGCGATTAGTAATCACCCAAAGTTTCTTCCAATTGGCCCAAAGCAGATGCCAATTGATCGTCGTTTGGAGGAATACCATGCCATTTGTGTGTGCCTACCATGAAGTCAACCCCTTGCCCCATGTTCGTAGTCATCAAGATCATGATTGGAGATCCTTTTCCAGACATTGATTTTGCCTTGGCCAAAGTATCAACGATGTCCTGCATGTCATGTCCGTTCATGGTCAATACCTCCCATCCAAATGCTCTCCACTTTGCACCTAAATCACCTAGATCCATTATCTCAGATAGCGGACCGTCAATTTGCTGACCGTTGTAATCAACCACCGAAATAAGATTGTCGACTTTGTTGTGTGCCGCGTACATAGCTGCTTCCCAAATCTGACCCTCCTGAAGCTCTCCATCGCCATGCAACGTATAAACCATAGAATTGTCACCGTTGAGCTTCTTCGTTTGCGCAGAGCCTATTGCAACAGACAAACCTTGTCCCAATGAACCAGAAGCAACGCGAATCCCTTCCAAGCCCTCTTCAGTAGCAGGGTGGCCTTGCAAACGTGTGTTGAGCTTTCTGAAAGTTGCCATTTCTGCCGTTGGAAAATATCCCCGACGAGAAAGAACACTGTACCAAACTGGTGATATATGCCCATTGCTCAAGAAAAACAGATCCTCTCCTTTACCATCCATGTTCCATTTTGCAGGATCAATATTCATAATATTGTTGTAAAGTGCAACCAGATAATCGGTGCACCCCAAACTTCCTCCTGGATGTCCAGACTGGCAGCCATGTACCATTCTAACTATGTCGCGTCGTACTTGAGAGGCAATTTTTTCTAGTTCTGCGGGACTTTTCATGTTCAGTTGGTTTTTTGCAAAAGTAGATTATCGAAAGCGGTAACTCATTTCGTGTTCAAAACTTTTGAAAAGTGTGAATAGGGCAGACTAGAGCTATCAACCTATGTAAATGATTATCTTTGCACTTCATTAAGAATATCTATGGCTTTAAAATGCGGTATCGTTGGTTTACCAAATGTTGGAAAATCAACTCTATTCAATTGTTTGTCAAACGCTAAGGCGCAAAGTGCAAACTTCCCTTTCTGTACAATTGAACCAAATATTGGTGTAATAACAGTTCCCGATGAGCGGCTAAATAAGCTCGCCGAGATTGTTCAACCTGAAAACACTCAACCTACCACGATTGAAATTGTGGATATAGCTGGTCTTGTGAAAGGAGCGTCGAAAGGTGAGGGACTGGGAAATCAATTCTTGGCCAACATTCGAGAAACGGATGCTATTCTGCACGTTTTGAGGTGTTTTGATGATGGAAATGTCGTACACGTAGATGGATCTGTGGATCCTGTGAGAGACAAAGAGATCATTGACATTGAGCTTCAATTGAAAGATCTTGAAACCGTTGATTCACGTAAGGTGAAAATTCAACGAGCTGCGCGAACTGGTGACAAGGACGCAGTGAAGACTTCAGAGTTTTACAACAGAGTTGTAGAAGTACTTGAGTCTGGAAAATCGGCTCGTACTATGGAACTCGAAGAGTGGGAGGCCCCTCTTATGAAAGATATGCAACTGCTCACTGCGAAACCGGTTCTGTATGTATGCAACGTAGATGAGAATTCTGTTGTCTCTGGCAATTACCATGTGGATGCAGTGAAGGAAGCTGTAAAAGATGAAGACGCTGAGATCATTGTTCTCGGAGCTGGAATCGAAGCTGATATTGCTGAGCTTGAAAGCTATGAAGAGCGCGTAGAGTTCTTGGAAGACCTTGGTCTAAAAGAGCCAGGCGTTGCCAAACTTATTCAGAAAGCATACAGCCTCTTAGCTCTAGATACTTATTTCACAGCGGGAGTTAAGGAAGTTCGCGCTTGGACAATTCCTCACGGAAGTACTGCTCCTCAGGCTGCTGGCGTAATTCATACCGATTTTGAAAAGGGCTTTATTCGAGCTGAAGTTATTAAGTACAATGATTTTGTCGAACTTGGATCAGAAGCAGCAGTTAAAGATGCTGGTAAAATGCGCGTTGAGGGCAAGGAGTATATAGTTGCCGATGCCGATATCATGCACTTCCGTTTTAACGTATAAGTATGAAGCAACTATTCCTTTTCATAGCGATCCTTGTTGCACACTGTGTTTCTGCTCAGAGCACCGATGAATTGGCTATTAAGGAAATCATGAGCAATCAACAAGCTGCCTGGAATACCGGAGATATTGATGCTTTTATGGAAGGCTATTGGAAAAGTGATAGCCTTATGTTTATTGGTAGTAAGGGCCCTACATATGGTTGGGATAAAACGTTAGCCAATTACAAAACGGGGTATCCAGATTTACAGGCGATGGGCCAACTGGAATTTACCAATCTCACTTTCTCATCACTCGAAGCAAATCACTATTTGGTTGTCGGAAAGTGGCATTTGGAAAGAGAAGGCCTTGATAATTTAGAAGGTCACTACTCTCTAGTCTGGAAAAGGATCAATAACATTTGGGTTATCATCGCCGATCATTCAAGTTAGATGGCTGGAACTCCTATACTCACATACGCTCTTCTTGCGATCACTATTTTTATTAGTTCGCGTGGATTCAAGGACCAAGCTCTGCAATGGAGGTTTATGTTCAACGCCCATCAGGTTAAGGCCGATAAAGAATGGTATCGACTTCTGTCTCATGGATTCATCCACAGTGGATGGCCTCATTTGATCATGAATATGGTCGGTCTGTATTTCTTCGGACCCTTTCTTGAGTCGGTATTGGTTCAAGCAAAAGGATTTGCCCTTGGTGGAGTGCTGTACATGCTTTTGTATTTTGGATCAATGATCGTCGGTAGTTTACCCGCATTGTACAAACACCACGACAATCCAAGCTACAACGCACTGGGGGCGAGTGGAGCCGTTTACGGTCTGATTATGGGATTTGTTATGTTGATGCCTGTTCAGTCTATCTATCTATACGGAATTATCGAAATGCCCGCTTATGTCATGGGGATTGGATTCTTTATCGTGGAGTATTACTCGTCAAAGAAGATGAATACCAACATTGGTCACGACGCTCACATTACTGGAGCTCTATTTGGTGTTCTATTTATCATTCTCATAGAACCTGGAAGTGTGCAGCATTTCTTTTCGGAGATCATGAATTACCCTTGGGGACGGTAATTACTGTTCCAGTGTCTTCTCCCTGAATAGAAAGAGGTCTTCGTTTTCACGTTTCATCAAATAAGTCTCTCGGGCAAATTGCTCCAAAGTCTCCTTGTTTGTCTTCAAATTATACAGGTCCTTCTCAGCAATCTCACTTGCTTCCCTCAAAGACTCTACTTGATCACGCATATTGCTAAGTTCCGCACGTGTCTGGAAAACATAAATCAGATCAATATCATTGAAGAATGTCATCCACAGAAAGAAGAGGACGAAAGTAAGGGAATATCGGTTTTTTAACCAGTTGGGAATTTTATCTAGCACAAGGCAAATGTAATTTCAAATCGTAAGTTTGAGAGAGGGTAGTTCAGAAGTCACTCAACACACCATTGTTAATTCCAACAAAAAGACCCCTGAGCCGAAGTCCAGAGGTCTTAAATATGATTTAGGAAATGCTATTCTGACTCTTCATCTTTTGGCGATTCGTCTTTCGAACCGTCGTCAGCAGAATTCTTTGCCAAAGGCTTACCCTTTTTTACTTTTACTGTGATCTCTTCCTTTTTAGCGTCGAAATCAACTTTGACTTCATCACCTTCCTCCAAATTAGTACTGATGATTAGATCCGCCAATGGATCTTCAAGGTGCTTTTGAATAGCTCGCTTCAGCGGACGAGCGCCATACTTCTGATCAAATCCTTTGTCTGCAATGAAGTCTTTTGCTTTTTCTGAAAGTTTGATAATGTAACCCAACTTTTCAACGCGATCAAACAACTTCGACAATTCAAGATCAATGATTTCGTGGATATGACCACGATCAAGTGAGTTGAAGACAACAACGTCATCAATACGATTTAGAAATTCGGGAGCAAATGCCTTTTTAAGTGCACTTTCGATAACTCCTTTTTTATCATCCTTCACAGCACCAGTCTTAGCAGCAGTGCCAAAACCAACACCTGTTCCAAAATCAGCCAATTGACGAGCTCCGATATTCGAAGTCATAATTATTATGCTGTTTCTAAAGTCTATTTTACGACCAAGGCTATCTGTCATTTGTCCGTCATCCAGAGCTTGCAACAACAAGTTGAATACATCCGGGTGAGCTTTTTCAATCTCATCAAGTAAGATAATCGAGTAGGGGCGACGACGTACTTTTTCTGTAAGCTGACCACCTTCTTCGTATCCAATGTATCCCGGAGGTGCTCCGATCAAACGTGAGACAGCGAATTTCTCCATGTACTCGCTCATGTCAATGCGAATCAAAGCCTCTTCAGAATCAAAAAGGTATCTCGCAAGTTCTTTTGCCAACTGAGTTTTACCAACACCAGTAGGACCTAAGAATATGAATGAACCAATCGGTTTGTTTGGATCTTTCAATCCAGCACGATTTCTTTTGATAGCCGTTGTTACCTTTTTAATGGCCAAGTCCTGTCCAATCACACGACCTTCTAAGTTGGTTTCCATTGACTTAAGACGCTCACTTTCTTTAGATGCGACGCGTTGTACAGGAATACCAGTCATCATTGCAACAACCTCTTCCACATGTTCAACCGTAACGGTCTCACGGTGATTTTTGGCTTCATCTTCCCATTTACGCTTTGCAACCTCTAATTTTTCAAGAAGTTGACGCTCTTCATCTCGCAGTTTCGCGGCCTCTTCGTACTTCTGGCTGCGGACAACGTGATTTTTCTTCTCCTTAATTTCTTCCACGTCCTCCTCAATTTCAAGAATTTCTTGAGGTACATGAATATTAGTCAGGTGAACTCGGGATCCGACTTCATCAAGGGCATCTATAGCCTTGTCAGGCAAATGTCTGTCTGTAATATACCTAACTGTTAAGTTCACACAAGCGTCAAGAGCTGCTTCTGTATAGGTCACACTATGGTGGTCTTCGTACTTGTCCTTGATATTATTCAGGATCTGGATCGTCTCATCAGGAGTTGTAGGCTCTACGATAACTTTTTGGAAACGACGTTCCAACGCTCCATCTTTTTCAATATGCTGTCGGTACTCATCAAGAGTAGTAGCTCCTACACATTGAATTTCTCCTCTTGCAAGAGCTGGCTTGAACATATTAGAAGCATCCAATGAACCACTCGCTCCACCCGCACCAACAATTGTGTGGATCTCATCAATGAAAAGAATGACATCAGGAGATTTTTCCAATTCGTTCATTACAGCTTTCATTCTCTCCTCAAACTGGCCGCGATACTTTGTGCCAGCAACTAGAGAAGCAATGTCAAGAGTAACGATGCGCTTGTTGAACAGCACACGAGACACTTTTTTCTGAATAATCCGCAGAGCAAGACCTTCGGCGATCGCTGATTTACCAACTCCAGGTTCACCTATTAGTATAGGATTGTTTTTCTTTCTTCTAGAAAGTATCTGTGAAACGCGTTCAATTTCCTTTTCACGGCCTACAATTGGATCCAGTTTATTGTCCTCGGCCATTTTGGTCAGGTCACGTCCGAAATTATCCAAAACAGGAGTTTTGCTTTTCGACTCGCCTTTCTTGCCTGTACTTCCAGATGTGAAAGATCGATCCTCATCGTCGTCCTCGCTGCCCGTGCTAGGGAATTCTGCGCTAGGAGATGTGAAATCTACATCGTCAGTCAGGATTGTTTCAAACTCTTCCTTTGCCATATCGTAATCAACATTGAATGAATGAATAGCACGCGTCGCAACATTGTCGTCATCTTTCAGGATGGAAAGTAACAAGTGCTCCGTGCCTATTATTGGGCTTTTGAAGATCTTCGCTTCTAAATAGGTGATCTTCAAAATCTTTTCGGCTTGCTTCACCAATGGAATATTGCCCTTTACAGGGTTTTTGCCGTTGACTGTCTTGATCGAACTTTCAACTGTTTTTCTCAACCTGCTGAGATCCACATTCAATTTTTCGAGTATTTTTATTGCGGTGCCTTCTCCTTCACGGATAATCCCGAGCAGTAAATGCTCCACACCTATATAATTGTGCCCAAGTCTGAGAGCTTCCTCTCGGCTGTAGGTTATCACATCTTTCACACGTGGCGAGAACTTCGCTTCCATATAATTCTATTGAGATTTGAGACTAAAGTACAACTAAAACTATGCCAGAATCAAATATATAAGGACAAGTTGATGTAGGCGAATTCATCTCTTGCAATTTTCCACAGAATTTTGTGCAAAATAACACGTCGGACATACAGTAAAAAGCCCTATTTAAGACGTATTTTCGCTGTCTTGGTGCGCAGCGCGTTTTGTTCTGCCACACACTAGTACTTAAACAAGACGAAATGGCAGATGGAGAAAAGATAGTCTCGATCAATATAGAGGACGAAATGAAATCAGCTTACATCGATTATTCGATGTCGGTAATTGTTTCACGAGCCCTTCCTGATGTTCGAGACGGATTAAAGCCTGTACACCGACGTGTTCTTTACGGAATGCTTGATTTAGGTGTTCATGCAAACCGCGCACACAAGAAATCAGCGAGAATCGTTGGTGAGGTTTTGGGAAAGTATCACCCACACGGTGATAGCTCAGTTTATGACGCTATGGTGCGTATGGCCCAAGATTGGTCCTTACGTTATCCTATGGTGGATGGTCAAGGTAACTTTGGTTCCATAGACGGAGATAATCCGGCAGCCATGCGTTACACTGAGGCCCGACTTCGGAAGATAGCAGAGGAGATGTTGGCCGACCTTGAGAAAGATACGGTTGATTTTTCTTTGAACTTTGATGATAGCTTGCAAGAGCCTACAGTTCTCCCAGCGAGAATTCCGAATCTGCTTTGCAATGGAGCTAGTGGTATTGCCGTAGGTATGGCTACCAATATGCCTCCGCACAACATTACTGAGGTTATCAATGGTACTTTAGCCTACATCGAAGACAACGATATTACTATCGAAGGTTTGATGGAGCACGTAAAAGCTCCCGATTTCCCGACTGGTGGAATTATTTTCGGAGTAGAAGGAGTGAAGTCGGCGTTTGAAACTGGACGTGGACGTATTGTGATGCGTGCAAAAACTCGATTCGAAGAGTTTAAGAACGGTCGTGAGGCAATCATCGTAGATGAGATTCCTTATCAGGTGAATAAAGCCGACATGATTCGTAAGACTGCGGATCTTGTTAACGAGAAGAAGCTAGACGGAATTTCTGAAATAAGAGATGAGTCTGACCGCAACGGAATGCGCATCGTTTACGAAATCAAACGTGATGCGATTCCAAACGTTGTACTCAATAAATTATTCAAGTACACTCAGTTACAGACGTCATTTTCAGTAAACAACATTGCTCTGGTCAAAGGACGTCCAGAGATGTTGAACTTGAAGACATTGATTTCAAACTTTGTTGAACACCGCCATGAAGTAGTCGTTCGACGTACGAAGTTTGAGTTGAGAAAAGCTGAAGAACGAGCTCATATATTACAAGGTCTGATCATTGCATTGGACAACTTGGACGAAGTGATTGCTTTGATTCGTAGTTCGAAAAATCCGGAAGAGGCTCGCAATGGCTTGATGACAAAGTTCGACTTGAGCGAGTTGCAAAGTCGTGCGATCCTAGACATGCGTCTACAGAAACTCACAGGACTGGAGCGCGATAAGTTACGTGCCGAGTTTGATGAGTTGATGGCAACAATCGCTGGATTGAAAGAGATTCTAGAGAACGAAACATTGCGTTTCCAAATCATCAGGGATGAGCTTATAGAAATTAGAGAAAAATATGGTGATGAACGCCGTTCTAGAATTGAGTTTTCTTCGGCAGACTTGTCGATTGAGGACATGATTCCTGATGAGCAGGTTGTAGTGACTATTAGCCATGCTGGTTACATCAAACGCACCAAGCTTACTGAATACCGAACTCAATCAAGAGGTGGAGTAGGTTCAAAAGCTAGTACGACAAGGGAACAAGACTTTTTAGAGAACATCTTCACAGCTACAAATCACAATTGGCTGTTGATTTTCACGAAGAACGGAAAGTGCTTCTGGATGCGAATCTTTGAGATTCCAGAAGGATCAAAGACTTCTAAAGGAAGAGCTGTACAGAACCTATTTAATATAGAGCCAGATGATAAGATTCTAGCTTATATTCCTGTGATTGATCTCAAGAGCCCTGAATATGTCCAGGCCAATAATGTAATTCTTTGTACTAAGAAAGGATTGATTAAGAAGACAACACTTGAAGCATATTCTCGTCCGCGATCAAACGGTATCAATGCTATTACGATTCGCGAAGGAGATGAGTTATTGTCTGCAAGATTAACAGATGGCACAAATGATATCATCATGGCCTTGCGCTCTGGAAAAGCAATTCGCTTCCCAGAAACTAAAGTTCGTGCCGTAGGTCGAACTGCCCAAGGTGTTAAAGGTGTGACTCTAAGAGATGAGAAAGACGAAGTAATCGGAATGATTTGCATTTCGAATACAGAATCTGATGTTCTGGTAGTCTCATCAAAAGGATTCGGTAAACGATCACCAGTGGACGACTACCGTATTACCAATAGAGGTGGCAAAGGAGTTAAAACTTTGAACCTTACGGATAAGACAGGCGACCTCATAGCTATATTGAATGTAGACGATGAGAACGATTTGATGATTATTAACAAATCTGGAATCGCAATTAGAATGGCAGTTGACGAGCTGAGGGTAATGGGCCGTGCTACGCAGGGTGTTAAACTTATCAACTTGAAAGGCAAAGATTCAATTGCTGCTGTATGTAAGGTTATCAAAGAAGATAACGAGGAAATCACCGAAGACATCGACGGTGAGGAAATAGTTGATGGGACGACTGAAACTCCTTTTGATGAGAATACTTCAGAAGAAACAGGGGAGTCGACCGACAACGAAGAGCCGACTGAAGAATAATATTTACACGAATAAATCGTTGAAAGCCATTGGTATTGTACCAGTGGCTTTCTTGTTTAATTGCGCGGCGTTGACTTGTGACAATTTGTGGCAAAGTATTTGCCTTACACATATGGAATAATTGTTAATTTTACACCGCTATAAAAAAATGATCTGTCTATTATGAAAAAATTACTGGTAGCATTCTCGTTGGTTCTTGCATCTGTAGCGATGCTTGCTCAGAAAGATGTAACATCTGCGTACAACGCCAATAAGAATGGAGAATACGATAAAGCTGCAAACTACATTGAAGCAGCAATCCTTAACCCGAAGGCCAACGTTAAAGACAAGACATGGAGATATCGGGGAGCGATTTACTTGAACATTGCCAATTCTGAAGAATTTGCGCCGAAATATCCAGATGCGATTAAAACTGCATCTGATTCCTATGTTAAGGCAATGGAATTGGATACAAAGGACACGTATGATCAGGAAGATAGGCAACAACTGCTTGCATCCCAAGCTATGTCTATGAACTCGGGTATCAACAGCTACAATGAAGCAAAGTATGTGGTTTCTGCAGATATGTTTGAACTAGGCGCTGAAATCGCCAAAATATTGAATATTACAGATACATTGGCTTATTTCAATGCAGCTCTGGCTCACGAGAAATCTGGAAATATTGAACGTGCCATAGCCAACTACAATGAATGTGGTGAGCTAGATTATCAGGTTCCAGAGGTCTATTTGTTTATCGCCAGTTTGCAACGTAACGAAATGGAAGATAAAGAAGCGGCTTTGGAGACATTGAAATCAGCTCGTGTTAAATATCCAAAGCACCCTGGATTGGTAATTGAGGAATTAAACATCTATTTAACTGATGGTAATTTCGAAAATGCTCAAGAAAACTTGCGTGTTGCGATTGAAAACGATCCAGAGAATCCAGTTCTACATTTTTCGATAGGTAGTGTCTATGACAATCTAGGAAAGAAGAATGAAGCGGTGGTTGCATATTTGGAGTCTATTAAATATGACCCTGAGTATTTCGACGCAAATTATAACCTCGGTGCACTTTATTTTAACCAAGCGGTTGAATCGGTAAATAAGGCAAACGAGATTCCAGCAAATCAAAACAGCAAGTACAAGGCTGCAATGGAAGAAGCAAATGCAGTTTTCGCTAATGCTTTGCCGTATTTGGAGAAGGCATATGTATTGAACGATAGCGACGAAGGAACCATTCGTTCGTTGAAAGACATCTATATCCGTGTAGGAAATGATGAGAAGTATATGGAAATGAAAGAGAAACTAGACGCACAATAAACGTCAAAGTGGGCCATCAGTTAATTCTGGTGTCCTTTCTTTTAAAGGTCTATTTAACATAATATATATTATACGGTTACTAGGGGGTATTTGAAAGCATTAGATTTCCTGCTCACATTAATGCACATCTGATTACCAAATGAGAAAACTTATAGAAAGATAAGACTAATCAATTTTAAACAACCATGGCAAGGACGCTCACTTACTAATGTACAATAACTGCTAAAATCACCTTCTTTAATCGTGCAACAGTACCTATGAACTTCATGCTTAAACTACTGTCTGTCACTCGGACTCATACCAATAAATGGATTCAATAACCCAAGGATTATTAGGTGCACTTACTTTTGCGGCCGTAAAGGACAAAGAAATTGGTAAGAAATCTTTGCTTATTGGAGCAATTGCTGGGACGATTCCGGATATGGATGTTTTCCTTTCTCCTTTATTTAGTGATGTTGCATTTCTCACCATTCACCGAAGTGTGTCACATTCTATAATCTTGG
>JBLHIB010000009.1:0-53262 GCA_047615865.1 Gammaproteobacteria bacterium | reverse complement strand
TTTGGCGGTGATGGAAATTTCGACTACCACTGGACCGATTCGTCATGGTTTGGCCCTGGGCCGCACGCCATTTGTCCGAAGGACGGAGAAAGAATAGAACTGATAGTTAGCGACCAAAGTGAAACGTTTACGGACACTGCTAAGGTAAAGTTCAACATTGCATTTGCCGAAGGCTGCTGCTCGAAAGTCAACTATGAGCTAAGTACTTCAGGGGGCTCTTATCTCAAATATACTGGCGGTTATGAGATTTTTGTCGACGATTTTGACAAACTGGAAGAGATGGATGAGAAGATCTATCACAATATTCCATTTTTCACGCAGACTCGCACGGTAAAAGATCTGAATCCGGAGATTTTCAATTGGCTGGAGATGCTCGATTTAAACGTTTACATCATCATTGGTCTCATGGTTTTTATATCTGTGATCAATATGACTTCGGCCTTATTGATTATTATTCTTGAACGCACTCAAATGATCGGATTGCTAAAAGCGATGGGAGCTACTGATGGCAATATACTTGAGATATTTCTTCGAAATGCAGGATATATAGTAGGTCTTGGTCTGCTTTTGGGAAATGTGCTGGGGATAGGTGTGTGCGTCATTCAAGCGCAAACAGGTTTTATATCCTTAGATCCAACAACCTACTTTGTCGATCAGGCGCCAATATTGATTGAGCCCATGTACATTATCTTACTCGATGTGTTCACTCTAGTTGTGTGTCTACTTTTCTTAATCCTTCCCGGAATGTACGTTTCGCGAATCTCCCCAATTAAGGCCATTCGCTTTGATTAGAAAAAGGTACTTTTGCCTAAATTTTTCTTATTGATGAAGATCTACAACAATATCCTCGAAACAATTGGCAACACGCCAATGGTTAAACTCAATGCTATAGCACAGGACATTCCTGGAACAATTTTGGCGAAAGTTGAATATTTCAATCCAGGCAATTCTGTCAAGGATCGTATGGCTTTGAAAATGATCGAGGATGCAGAGGCTTCTGGTCAGTTGAAGCCGGGTGGAACTGTTATCGAGTGCACATCTGGAAACACTGGCATGGGCTTGGCTCTAGCATGCATTGTGAAAGGGTATAAGTTGATTTGTACTTCTAACGACAAACAATCGAAAGAGAAATTTGATGTGCTGCGAGCTTTAGGTTCTGAAGTAGTCATCTGTCCAACTGCTGTAGCAGCTGATCATCCAGATTCATATTACTCTGTTGCAGAGCGTTTGAGTAAGGAGATTCCAAATTCATATTGGGTAAATCAGTATGATAATTTGAGCAATCGATTGGCACATTATGAGCAGACGGGCCCAGAGATTTGGGATCAGACTGATGGCAAGATTACTCACTTCATAACAGGCGTTGGAACTGGAGGAACCGCTTCTGGCGTTGGTAAGTTTTTGAAAGAGAAGAACCCAGACATCAAGATATGGGGAGCGGATACATATGGTTCGGTTTTCAAGGTATACCATGAAACAGGTGTCTTCGATGAAACTGAGATTTATCCATACATCACTGAAGGAATTGGCGAGGATATCCTGCCTGCAAATGTTGATTTCAAAATAATCGACCACTTTGAGAAAGTGACAGATCGCGACGCGGCCGTTACGACTCGTGAATTGGCTTTGAAAGAAGGTTTGTTTCTTGGGAACTCAGCAGGATCGGCATTTCAAGTTGCCCGTCAGTTGAAAGATGAGCTTACTGAGGATTCGGTAGTTGTAATTCTATTCCATGACCACGGCAGCCGTTATATAGGGAAGATTTACAATGACGATTGGATGCGTGATCGAGGATTTCTTAACTCTGAGCGTAAATATGCAAAAGACCTCATAGCGGATCATAAAGACCTTCCATTGGTTACTATCTCTGCAGGAGAACTAGTAAGTCATGCAGTTGCCAAAATGAAGCAGTTCGATATTTCACAGATTCCTGTGGTGGCGAATGGTGAATTTGTCGGTACTATAGACGAGCATGTTTTGGTACAAAAAATTCTTAGCGATCGTACATTAGTGGATGAGAAGATTTCTGCTGTAATGAGCGCTTCTCTTCCAATGGTGACCGAAGGTGATACTATCGAAGCTGTTTCTTCCAAGATCAACAAAGAGACTCCAGCGGTTCTTGTTAAGCTTGAAGGCGGGGGACATCATATCATCACGAAGCACGATTTAATCGCTAGCATTTCCTAGTTCAATTTTATTGCTAAGAGCGTTCTTCTGATCCTTGAGGCTCTATATTTTCTAAACACCTGTATCATAGTTGGCTTGATAAAGGAGGGTTGTGATTTTTCATGGGCATGATCGCCGCATGGACTCTCGGGTGTTGGAACGATGATTGTCATCTCGTTTTCATTTTTGGAGACGCGAATGGTGAGACGTTTAATTATTTACTAGGCAATTCTAGCAATTCTTTCCCGGCAAGTTTTCAGCCTATCGGCAAATTTCCTGTGCCCGCAGCGGATTTGATAGTGTGTGCTTTTGTAAGCATTGTCGATGTCTGAGGAGTTCTAGTTTTGAAGTCCACAGAACAGCCTCAAATTGACCTAGGTATTCTAGATTCTGGTGTATAAACCTTCATGATTTGATGCCAAGATGGTATGGTAAAGTCGAGAAAAGTGGTTAAGGAGGATTGATGAAGTTCGCTTGATTGCCTAGGACTAGCCAATGATCCCTAATTAATGTTAACGAGTATTTCGGGAATTAACAGGTTTTTGTGGGCGCTAAAAACGATATACGGAGCGAAACGTTTCCATGTTGAGGTGCAATGGCGAAAGTTTGACTGGAGTACTTAAAACACACAAGGTGAGCAGGTCGAGCCAATGTTTTAATGTTGTTGAGGGTACGACACATGTGAAATTTGCCACTCTATTTATAGAATGTACCTTATGCAATCAGGAGATTATTAAGACTGAGCCGTATTTCTAATTAGCGTTTGTTGCTTCTTTTGAGCTTTTACTTCAACGAAGTTTGTCTTACTCAAAGTATCTGTTTTGAAAAAAGTCTTAAATCTACTCGTTCTTGCCACGCTCCTTCTGTCGAGCTCTCTCGGATTTTCTCAGGAAGACAAGCCTAAGAAGAATCTAATGCCTTTTTTCGCTGGTGGCGCGAATTTTGGCGGGACGGTGAGCTCAAACAACTTTCTATACTCGTCAGGAATTAGTGCTCAAATTGGTATGCTGCATCAACTTACCGATCAAGTCCAGATTGGAGTTGGCGTGGGAATTGTGAATTTCGACAATGACTATTTCTATCCCGTTTTTTTTCGTGTCGATGCCGCTATTTTCAAAAACCCCAATGCTAAACTCCTTCTTCAATCTGGTTTTTCATGGGCTGAGAATAGATCAGATGTTTCCTTGTCCTCCGTTGATTTGGACGGCGGTTATTTTATTGAAACTGGCCGATTATGGAGTTTTGATCTTGGAGAGAACGTGAATTTATTTACGAGTATGTCATTCCGGTATCAGTTTGCACACCTAGAATATTCTTTTGAAAATGCGCACTCTGAGAGTCGTGTTGACTATATGAGTGTCAATATAAGAGGAGGTATATTACTGAAATGAAAAATATAGTTCTCATCGCGTTTGTATTACTCACTAGTCAGCTGTATGCACAGCAAGTCTTGATAAGTGAGGTTATGGCCGACAACGACCATACGCTAGAAGATTTTGAAGGCAATAGCCCCGACTGGATCGAACTCATAAATCAGGCAGCTCATCCAGTAAATATTTCCGGGTGGTATATATCAGATGATGAAGAGGATAAACTGAAGTGGATCTTTCCGGAAAAGGTGCTTGATGTCGGTGAGCGTATTCTTGTCTTTGCTTCGGGCAAAGACTTGTCTGAACAATGGCACACAAATTTCAAAATAAGCTCAGAGGGGGAAGGCTTGTTTCTCTCCAATTCGTTTGGTAATGTAGTTCACTTTTTTCCTAGTACATGTATTCCTGAAGATGCTTCGGCTATTGTGAATCCAGACGACGGATTGTTTTATTATTCGTCCTATCCTAGTCCAGGTGCATTCAATCCGACAGACTTCGACTTTCCTTGTCATGTAGTGATTTCGGCTAGCCAGCTTGCAGGGGCGTACTCCAGTAATATTGAAGTGGAATTGAGCAGTCCAAGTCTGTATCCGATTTCATATTCAATGGATGGTTCAGAGCCAAGTATAGCTTCCAGCATTTATAACGAACCAATTCTTGTTCAGAGGCTCCAATTGAATGAAAATGACCTTTCATTCATCCCGACATCAGAAGATTGGACCACGCCTGGGCTTCCTATTCCCAAGGCATCTGTAATGCGAGCTCGGGCTTTTTACGACGGTTGTCCAGTATCAAACTCGCTGGCGGAAACTTATTTTATTGGTCAGGAAATGGCCTTTCCAAAAGATGCGCTGATATTCTCAGTGAGTACGAATGCCGAAGGATTCTTTTCGGAAGAAGAAGGGATTTATGTTCCGGGAACTCATGCTGCAAATTATTTGCATGCTGGGGATGATTGGGAAAGGGATTGTCGCTTGGAGATATTTGGTGATTTGGGTCAGAAGATTATTGATCAAGATTGCCAGGTGAAGAATCGAGGAAAGAGCTCTAGGTTCAAACCTCAGAAATCGTTGAGGTTCACAGCCAAAGAAAAGTATGGAACCGATTCATTCGACTACCCGATTTTTGAACGTAGAAATCAGGAGTCTTACAAGTCCATCAACTTGAGATCTGGTCAAGCAGGATTCACGCAGTCCATGTTTGCCGATGTTCTTGCTTTATCACTCTTAAGCGGTCTGCATGTAGACTATCAAGAGTCGCAGCTTGCTATCATGTATGTCAACGGAGAATACTGGGGAATTCACGACGCTAGAGAAAATTTAGATGAACATTATTTGTCGCAGTATTATGGGGTTGATGAAGACTCGTTGATTATTTTAAAAAACGACGCTGAAGTGTTGGAAGGAAGCAATACCGAGTATCTTGATTTGGTCGCCTATATTCAGAACAATGATGTGTCTGAGCCGGTGCGATATGATTATGTCAAAGACCGCATGGATATAGAAAGCTTTATAGACTTCAATATCGTACACATGTATGCTGCCAATTGGGATTGGCCGCACAACAATGTGGAGTATTGGAAAACGCTTGAAGCCGACAGTAAGTTTCGATGGTTCTTTTTCGACTGTGATGCCTGTTTTTATAAAGATGGTTTCAGCTCCATGGAATTTTTCACCAATCCAACGTCCTCTGATTGGGATAAGGTTTTACTCAGCAATCTGTTCACAAACGACGACTTCAGGAGAGATTTTACTATTCGCCTATACCAGCTCATAAGCACCAATTTTAAGCCATCAAACGTGCTTGCTAAAATTGATTCATTGGAACAGTTATACGCTCCCTTCATGCATGATCACATAGAGCGATGGAAAATGCCGGTAAATTATTCAACGTGGAAGAATCATGTGGAAGAGATGAAGATATTTGCGCTCACGCGTTCTCAAAAATTGATAAACCAAGTTCAAGATAATTTCGGAAGTCCACTTACCTTTTTTCCGAATCCATCTGCAGATGTGCTTTATACTGATTTGCCAGATGAAATGGAAGGCGTGCAGATCACCATATTCGATGTGCAGGGTAGAGTTAAGTTGAGGCAGTTTTATGTTCCCGGCGGACTAGATATTTCAGGTCTAAGTTCGGGGTTGTACATGATTCGAGTACAAATGGGGGAGGTGTCCTTTTCGGAAAGGATTGTTAAGATTTAGAAATAGAGCAAGAGCAAGTGTTCTGAAAAAGAGCAAGAAAATAAAATCATCAACTATCGGTTCTCTTCCAATAGCATTCACTAATTCCTTACTCTAAACACCTGCTCATACTCTAAAATAAAGTAGTGCAGGGATTCTTTGTGTTCTAAGAAAATTGAACCTTCCCAGTATGGATGTCATACATAGCGCCAACGATTTTCAATTCACCATTCGATTCCATTTCCGCTAGAATTGGGCTTGCAGACCTGACTTTAGCTAGGGCATTTGTGACATTGTCATCCGCTACTCTTTGAACCAATTCCTTGTTGGCGGATCCTTTCTGATCATAGTCGACTTCAACCTTTTCCACTATTGGCATAATCTTGCTCAGCATGGCAGTCAAATTTCCCATTTCCGCATGATCACAAGCACCTTTTATAGCTCCACAATGCGTGTGGCCCATTACCACAAGGACTTTCGTTCCAGCGAGTTTGCAGGCAAACTCCATGCTGCCAAGAATGTCTTCATTGATGAAGTTTCCTGCGATGCGGATGCTGAATAGATCGCCAATGCCTTGGTCGAAAACCAGTTCGGCGGATACTCTCGAATCTATGCAGTGAAGGACGGTTGCAAAAGGATACTGTCCAGTACTTGTCTGCTCCACTTGCTTCATGAGGTCGCGCTGGGACATTCTATTCTCCACGAAACGTTCGTTCCCTAATTTGAGTTCTGATAGAGCCTGTCCGGGGCTCATGTGCGCTTGAGTATTTGCAGTTTGTGTGATCATACTGAGAAAAATAATTATCGATTTGAGTGTGTAATTTAAAATATTCTGTCTTTTTTCGTTCAACAAGACTGATGAAAATAAACATACTCTTCACCATCCCAATAGAGCTGGCCACCTCCTAAATCTGACTTTTCAATTTCAATAGAGGGATGGGTGAGGTGCAGTGGTCCATTTGGATTGACTTCGCCGCTCTCATCTAGACCTGGTTCGTTGGTTTTTAGTCTGTTTATTTTCCAAATATTTACGTATTTCAAATTGTCAGAGAGACCATTTTTAACTGGCACGCCCGCTCCCAAGATGTGCACTTCGGTCGTGTTTCCATGGATTACTGCAAAGCCTGCTTTGCCTGTTACAATATGTTTGATAGGAATAGCTAGATCAAGAGTATGGTCGCCATTGAAGTCTTCCTCCAAGTACATTGGATTAAGTCTATTGTCAAAAATGTAATCATCCTTCAAGATGAGATCGTCAAGGAGTTTAGATTTTACAAACCAGTCTGGAAGTCGGGGTATGATCAAATTCTGTTGTTCTCTGCTGTCTGCTTTTTGCGTGATGAAAACGGTGTCTATAGTATGTTTAATGACCTCAATGGTATCATGGATGATGAGTGCATTTCTCTGAGTTTTCGTCTCAGATGCACACGAAGCAAGAATGGCAATGTTAATCGCCAAAAAGAGCAAGCTTATTGGCGTTGGCCTCATAGTGTTTTACGAATAGGGATATGATTCAGAAAAAGACAATAAGTCGTTTGCCGAAGGCTAAATCTATAAAATTTAGGGCAAAAAAAAGCTGGAAACGAATGTAGTTTCCAGCTTATGTAATTCAGTAAATTGAAGTCTAATGCTCCAAAAAGGTCTTTCTAATAATGGCAATACATTCCATCAATTGCTCTTCAGTAATTACCAAAGGAGGAGCAAAACGAATGATGTTTCCATGTGTAGGCTTGGCTATAAGTCCGTTGTCTTTCATCTCTATACACAGGTCCCAAGCAGTGCTGCTATGTGGAGTGTCATTGATGATCACGGCGTTGAGTAATCCTTTGCCACGCACGCGGTCGACTAACTTACAATCATCGGCAAGTTTGGTCATTTCGGAACGGAAGATCTTCCCAAGTCGTTCAGCATTTTCGCATAGATTTTCGTCACGAACAACTTCTAAGGCGGCAATAGCTACTTCAGCAGCGATCGGGTTTCCTCCAAATGTTGACCCATGCTCTCCTGGTCTGATTACGTCCATAATTTCATGGCTAGAAAGGACAGCTGAAACAGGATATGCTCCACCACTCATCGCTTTTCCAAGGATCAAGAGATCGGCTTTTACGTTTTCGTGTTCGATACAAACAAGTCTGCCAGTGCGTGCTACACCAGTTTGTACTTCGTCGGCCATGAACAGGACATTGTTTTCTTTACACAGTTTAGCTGCTCCGCGCAAATACCCTTCGTCAGGCACGTTAACACCAGCTTCACCTTGAATAGGCTCAACAAGGAATCCGGCTACATTTGGATCTTTTAGTGCTTCGGCAAGAGCGCCCAAATCGTTGTAGGGAATAATGCCAAAACCAGGCGTGTATGGTCCAAATCTTGAATTACTTTCTGGGTCCGTGCTGAAAGAAATGATGGTCGTTGTTCTGCCATGGAAATTGCCTTCGCAAGTAATGATCTTAGCTTGGTTGGCAGGAATTCCTTTTTTATCATAAGCCCATCGACGGCATATTTTTAATGCTGTCTCTACTGCCTCAGCGCCAGTATTCATTGGCAGTACTTTGTCATAGCCAAAGAATTCAGTTACAAACTTCTCATAGTTACCGAGAACGCTATTGTAGAATGCACGTGAGGTAAGAGTTAGTTTCTTAGACTGGTTTACCATTGCCGAAACAATTTTCGGATGGCAGTGTCCTTGATTTACCGCTGAATAGGCAGAGAGGAAATCATAGTACTGCTTACCTTCTAAATCCCAGACTAAAACACCTTCTCCGCGGTCAAGGACTACAGGTAGTGGGTGGTAGTTATGCGCACCGTATTTGTTCTCGAGATCCATCGCTTCAGCTGAGCTGAGCTTGTTGTCCATCACTTCTGCCATTGTCCGACGTTTTATTGGGTTGATTTGAAATGCAAACTTATTGAAATCCTAAGGAATGATCATGGGGTAGGTAGGATGATTTTTGGCTCTAACTTCCCTTCCTATCATTGGATGGCTACGAACATGAACTGATAGGCTATGATCCGCTGCGCTTAGGTGTGTATAGAATAAGTAACATTATAGGGCCACTTCTTCTTGGGCCAATTGTCATTGAACTCTTCCCTTCCTAAGGGATAATAACGTGCGTTATGCAGGGCACATTGACCTTTTTTTAAGAATTTGAAGTGCAATTTCGCCATCACTTCTGAAGGATGGGAGGTTCAATTCCATGGACCGACATATGATTTCTTGCATATTAAAATGACCAAAACCCAAACATGCAAAGGCCGTCTCAGTCGCAAATCCTTGATTTCATGATGTTTGAATAAAGAGATATCCCAAGTCAATGAGGTTTTTTTGGTCGTCCCATTTCAGTCCGCACCATCCTATTTCATGGCGGTTTTCTTTGGAAATACAGAGCCGCCTGCCATAACCGTGTAATTCGCAATGGTTGTAGTTCTGGATAAATTCACGGGCTACTTCAATGGATTCAAATAGAAGATCACCGGTGAATTTTAGTACTTAAGGATCAGAGTTGAGTACATGTAAAAATCCAGAGTCAGACTCTTTCCATTCGCGTAAAATCAAGCGATTGGTTTCAATGTGAATATGCTTGTAATCCAATAGGTAAAGGGCTTTGGCGTGATTCAAATATAAAGGTTGAATTTTTTTCGTTGAAAATGTGACCAGACGCAACAGTGTTCGTCTAAAGAAAGTGGAGCAAATCCATCTTTATAACCAAATGAGGTACTTCGTTACTAAATCATAGTGTGCAGGGAGTAAATGTGGCTAGACATTGACAAAGTTTCGTTGTAAGGAGAGAACAACGAATGCCCTGCACATTATTTTCAACTCCTTTCTTTTCCTGAATTTACAGTGTTCAAAGCCAGTGATTTGGCGTTTGCGTGCGCAGGTTGCGAATGATTTCGTGAACTAAGGTGGATTGCGCTTCGCTAGGTCTGCACTTCTTTGTATTTTTGCGCGGAATTTTCGAAAAAAAAAGAGATGTCAGGAAACAGAACATTTACAATGATCAAGCCAGATGCGACAGGCGCAGGGCACACAGGAAAAATTATCGACAAGATAATCGAAGCAGGATTTAGCATTAAGGCTATGAAATGGACTCAGTTGACTAAGGAAGATGCTCAGGCATTTTACGCAGTGCACAGTGAGCGTCCATTTTATGGAGAGCTTGTAGACTACATGTCATCAGCTCCTATTGTTGCCGCTATCTTGGAGAAGGACAATGCAGTTGCTTCTTTCCGTGAATTGATCGGAGCTACCAATCCAGCTGATGCAGCGGAAGGTACTATTCGTAAAATGTTCGCTACGTCAATTGCAGCCAATGCAGTTCACGGTTCGGACAGCGATGAAAATGCGGCTATCGAAGGAAGTTTTTACTTCTCGGAGCGCGAAAAGACACAATAAGCGAGGACTTCGCTCATCAGGGATCGTAGTGGTTCCACAATCTAAATCACATGGATAAGATAAAAGTAGCGAACCCAGTAGTTGAGCTCGATGGAGATGAGATGACCAGAGTAATCTGGCAATTCATCAAGGATAAGTTGATTTTTCCATACTTGGATCTGGACATCAAGTACTACGATCTAGGAATGGAGAGTAGAGATAACACCGATGACCAAATCACCATCGATGCTGCTGAGGCTATCAAGAAATACAACGTAGGTATCAAGTGCGCGACAATTACACCTGATGAAGATCGTGTAGTGGAGTTTGACTTGAAGAAGATGTGGAGATCTCCGAATGGAACGATCCGTAACATCGTAGGAGGAACTGTATTCCGCGAGCCTATAATCATGTCAAACGTTCCACGTTTGGTTCCAGGGTGGACGAAGCCAATTTGCATTGGTCGTCACGCTTTTGGTGACCAATACAAGGCAACTGATACAGTTATCAAAGGCAAAGGAAAGCTTACGATGACTTTTGAAGGAGAAGATGGCAATACGCAGAGCTGGGAAGTATATAATTTCCAAGGTGATGGTGTTGCGATGAGCATGTACAATACGGACGAGTCTATTTTTGGATTTGCGCATTCATGTTTTAACCAAGCCCTTACTAAAGGTTGGCCTTTGTATCTTTCTACTAAGAACACAATTTTGAAGGCCTATGATGGGCGTTTCAAAGATATCTTCCAAGAAGTATTTGAAGCTGATTACAAAGGTCGTTTTGACGCTGCAGGTTTGGTATATGAACATCGTTTGATCGATGACATGGTTGCCGCTGCAATGAAGTGGAATGGTGGATTTGTTTGGGCATGTAAGAACTACGATGGTGACGTTCAGTCGGACACTGTAGCTCAAGGATTCGGTTCACTCGGACTGATGACTTCTACCTTGGTTACTCCTGATGGAAAGACCATGGAAGCTGAAGCAGCTCACGGAACAGTGACTCGTCACTACCGTCAGCACCAACAAGGAAACAAGACAAGCACGAACCCAATCGCAAGTATTTTTGCATGGACACGTGGTTTGGATTTTCGTGGAAAGCTAGATGGCAATCAGCCACTGCGCGATTTCTGTCAGACTCTAGAGCAAGTTTGCATCGATACCGTCCAAAGCGGAAAGATGACAAAAGACTTGGCTGTATTGGTTCACGGAAAGCAAATGACTGCTGAAAATTGGTTGACTACAGAAGAATTTCTTGAGGCGCTAGATGAAGGTCTGCAATCAAGAATGTCTTAAAGTATAAACTTCTTTTGAAGTTGAAGCCTCTGGTCAATTGATCAGAGGCTTTTTTATTCCTTTTGCCCTAGGAAGCTTTTAGAAGTCCTCCTCCTCATCCCCGAAAAAAGCAGGATGAAAATTTACCAAATAGACTTTTTGCTGTGCCCGTGTCAATGCAGTGTATAGCCAGCGTTGATAAGACAAATCCAGCATGTCCTCTGTGAGATATCCTTGTTCGACAAACACCACAGGCCATTGCCCACCTTGTGCCTTGTGGCAGGTGATAGCATATGCAAATTTCACTTGCAACGCGTTGAAATATGGATCTTTCATGACGGCCTTATGGATCAGACGCTTGTCGCCCAAATGCATGTATGTCTCTGCCACGTAATGGTAAAGTGCTTTCGACTTGTCTGAATCGAGACTTGGTCCGTCGGAATGAAGGGTGTCCAAAATGACCTTGACTTCGAAGGGTGGGATTTTATCGTAGTCTACCAATTCGATCATGGCATCGGCAAAACGAAAACCCCACAGGTCCTCTGTGCGAATAATTTTATGCACTTCTGCGGTGTCACCGTTGGCAATGAATCCCGCAATTTGTTGTTCGTCTTCGTCAAGCCAGAAATAATTGTTGCGCACAATCATCAAGTGATCACCGGCATTTATTTCTTCCTCTTGCCATAATATCCGCCTTCTGATTTGTTCGTTAAATAGGTTGGCTCTTTTATTGGATCGTGTTAGAACAACCACATCTTCAATGCCGTTTGAGGAGATTTCGTCTTCAAGATATTCCTGCAAGTCGCCGCCATTTATCCGGAAGATATCGTTGTATCCGCCAAGTTCAAATACAGGGTATGCTTCAGGATTCTCCATTTGCTGAACTCTCAGGAGAGTAGCATTGTATAGAATTCCTGAGTCCGAGGCCTGGCGGAGAACTTCTTTGAATTCTATCTGGGCAATCGTTAAGTAGAAATCAGATTTCAATTTATCCAGTTGGAGTGCAGGACTCTGATCAATGCCTACTGGAGGCAATTGTGCATTGTCGCCTATCAATAGGAGTCGGCAAGACTCACCAGAAAATACAAACTCAATGAGGTCGTCAAGCAAACTGCGGTATTGGAATCCACCTGCAGCAACACCTGATTCGCCAATCATAGAAGCCTCATCGACGACAAACAGAGTGTTTTTGTGTTTGTTGACGGACATACTAAATGCCGCCGAGCCATCGGCCATAGCTTTTTTCTGGTAGATGTATTTGTGAATTGTAAATGCCTGTTGACCACTATAACTTCCAAGTATTTTTGCGGCTCTACCAGTGGGAGCCAAAAGAACAGCGCGTTGCTTGATCTCACGAAAAGTATCGATCACAGCTTTCGTACTTGTTGTCTTGCCCGTTCCTGCATAACCCGTCAATAGAAGCGTGCAGCGGGGCATGGAGCTGTTGAGCATTCGGTCGAGGGCCAAGAAGAACTTTTGCTGTCCTTCCGTGGGTTCATGGCCGAAGTGTTTAACGAAATATGGTTCTAGTGCATTCAATAGGTCTGCTTGAAACGCAAAAAAACAACCTTTTTTGTTAAGAAGGGGGGCAACATTTCCGCCATATTATCATTCTATTTGAGAAGGGCAAGTAAGCTTTAGTCATTCAAAAAAAATTGTAGATTTGCCCGACTCAGAAATGTTGTAAAGTAATACCTATGAATCCAGTAGTTAAGGAATTGTTCAAGTACGTTTTGGCGATTTTGTTCATCGTCCTCGGTCTTTTGTTTGTTAGCATGTACATAGGTGCATCGGAGGTAGAAGCTCAACCTAAAGGTATGCTAGTTGGTGCACTGTTTCTAACGATAACAGGTATCCTTGTTCTTCCTATTGTTTCCGAGAAGATAACTGGACCTCTTGCCAAGGTACTGACTGTGGTGGGTTTACTCGCCTCAATGTTTTTGGCCTATTCTGTTTACAATTCTGTAGATGGTGAAATGGATTACCAAGTTCGACAAGAGCAATACGACAAAGCATGCATGCAGCGTTTGGTAGATATTAGAGACGCAGAAGAAGCATACAGCGATTATCATGGACATTTTACTCGTGACTTTGAAGAATTGAAGCGTTTTGTTTTGGAGCCAACAGTTCCTTTGCCTTATCGTTCAGGTGGATTTCACGATACCATTGGTGGAGTTATGGAATACAATACGCTTGGTTTAATTATCAAACGTCATGAAGTTGATTCAGTGGCAGCCATGCTGGGATTCTCTCCAAAGGAATTTGAAGAGAAGATTTCGAAAGACCAATCGATCTACAAAATTTTGGACACGTCTTATGTCTCTTTCCAAGAAGTCGCATTTTCTGACAAAGAAAGATTACGTAAGAAGCTTCCAATGGTATCTTTGGACTCATTGCCTTATTCTCCTGCAGGGTTTAAATTTTTAATTGACACGAGCTCGATAGAAATTGGAGGTTTAATTGCTCGTACTATCCTTGTGAAAGATCCTAAGCCATACGGAAGAGATCATAAGTACCTTCGTCGTGACACATTGATGTTCGGATCTTTAACCGAAGCCCACACGGATGGAAACTGGCGCGACTAAAGCGAACGCAGAGTTTCGTGATCGTACATATACACTAGAACAATCGAAAGATTCACATTTAGCCGTCTTGGTTGACCGAGATGCTATCTCCTATTCTGTTACTGAAATAAGCACAGGGACTGTGCGAGCATTGTCCCGATTCTCAGGAAAGGGCAATCCACTCGAATCTCAGTGGAAAGAGAGTCTAGAATTTGTCGAAGACTTCCAACAAGAATATCAAAGTGCCAACATTGCCGTAAACAGTGTTCCTTTCGCTATGGTGCCTGAAAGCTTGAATTCAAACGAGCACGATGCCAAGCTATTTGAGCTGAACAACGGATACCAAGGTGCCAACTTACTGAGTCAGCTTGTGCCAGATTCCAAGATTCGAGTAGTGTGTGATTTGCCCGCAGGGTTCAATGAAGAATTTCATCGTAAACAACCCTATGCGACTATGAGCAGCACAGCGGCTTTGATGATGCAGTCTATTCTCAAGCGCCACCGTTTCTCTAAGGGGTACACGATCTATGTTGTGGCAGGTGATAGCTACTTCGATTGTTACATGCTCAAGGACAATGCCTTGGTGCTGTACAATTGGTTCGCTACTCAATCTGTCAATGACGTGCTTTATCATGTTCTCAATATTGCCAGTCAGTTTGATTTCGATCCCTCGCTAGTCCCCGTAAATGTCACGGGAATGTTAGACGTGCAGGATAAGTTGTATGCGCTGCTCAAAGAATATTTACCCAAAGTAAACATGATTTATAGCTTGGATCATGTAAAACTTTCTTTGGGTATCACAGGAGTTTCCAAGCAGCATTTTTCATCCTTGTTTAATCAATTTGCATGCGCGTAATAGGAGGCTCACATAAAGGCAGAAGGTATTCACCTTCGAAGAAATTTACAGGCAGACCGACCACGGATTATGCCCGAGAGAGTCTTTTCAACGTCCTGATGCATGGCTATGAACTGGACAACATTGACGTGTTGGATCTTTTTGCCGGCACTGGTTCTCTTACTTATGAGTTCATGTCTCGCGGTGCGCGAACGGTTTTAGCAGTTGAGAAAGACCGGAATAGTGTAAAATTCATCAACAAGACGCTCCAAGAATTTGATTTGGCAGGTGCTGAGGTGATAATTGGAGATGTGTTCAGTCTGCTCAATCGAGACATTGGCACATTCGATATTGTCTTCGCCGATCCACCATTTGATGAGCCACGCTTAGCAACTTTGCCAGAAAGGTTGTTGAAAAAGTCGTGGTTGAATCCAAACGGCACGCTCATTGTGGAGCATCCGCCTAAAATGGACTTCTCTGAGGTGGAAGGATTTGATCGAACGCGTAAATACGGGAACGTTTATTTCAGTTTCTTCTCTCAAAAGGATGCTTAGTTCAATAAGCCTTAAATTTGGGGTACAGTTCAAGCAATGAAAAAGCGAATAGCAGTTTTTCCCGGATCATTTGATCCTATTACCAAGGGCCATGAGAACATTGTTCTGCGTGCGGCTCATCTTTTTGATGAAATTGTCGTTGCTATAGGTCAAAATAGCACCAAGAAATATATGTTCGACCTTGAGAAACGTGAGTCTTTTATCAACCAAGCATTTGCCGATATAGACAATGTTAGCTGCGCTACTTATTCGGGACTCACCGTTGATTTTTGCAATTCTATTGACGCCCAGTTCATGTTGAGAGGAATTCGAAGCACGGGCGATTTTGAATATGAGCGTATGATAGCTCAAATGTCGCGCGAACTTGATAACTCCATTGAGACTGTTCTGCTTTTTACTGATCCCAGCTTTTCAGCAATTCACTCAACAGTGGTTCGTGAGATCATTAAAAACGGAGGAGACGTTTCCAAATTCATACCTAAAAAAATTCACATTGATGCGTAATATATTAACTGCACTAGCTGCATGCATCTTGTCTATTGGCGCTGGCGCGCAAACGACCGTGCTCAAAGTTTCAGCAAGAGCCTATATAGGTCAGACAGGGGCACTTATGGTAACAAATGATTTTGTCTCAGGACATCGGACTTTGGTTAGTTCCTTTGAAGTGCCGGAGGATGGTATTCTTAAATTGGAATTCGAACAAGACGCGACTCATGTGTACGACATTCAAATCAATGGTATTTATGGGCGACTGGTAACTGAACCCGGGGGTAGTTATGATTTTACTTTTCCCGCTATTACTGGTAAGCGTATTTATACCTTGCGATCAAATCAAGTTGACCTGGAGTTTTCCAAGAGCCCGGACAATATAAATCTGTGGATCGCGCGATACAATCAGCAATACGACAACTATTTTTCAGCTCACGCGGATGATATTGCTGTTTCTGAGTTTGGAGGATCTTCGTCTTATTTGGATAGTAGAAGAAGCAAATTGGCCGCTACTGGTTTGGTAAACGAAGAACGTCAGGATACCAATCGGGTAGCTGGGGATGTGAATTTTTTGGATATAGCGAATGGATTTGAGGAGATTACTATTACCGGTTTAGAGAACCAAATGCGCAATCAGTTTTTCGCAGATTACGTGAATTTCAGCATAGCTTATGCCAAGCTTAGCGCTGGAGCATCAAAGGAGCAGTTGTTCTCTGAATATATAGAAGGGCATGCGACAAGCGCAAATAATCCAGAATACTGTGCATTTATAGACGCTTTCTATGGCAATTACTTCCAGGGTCAAGGAATGGGAAAGAAAGATTATGAGATCTTGAGAGGCGTTAACGTGAAGAGGAATCCTGTCGAGTTGGACTCTGTTCTTACGGATCATGACAACTGGAGCGACGGTGAAGTGCGTCGATTGGCAATTTTGATCAACCTCTTTCATGCCAATTATCAAGTAGGATGGGACAAGACAGGAATCAAAGCTACTTTAGAAAGAGTAAGTGAGGCTGAAGGCTTTGAGCGATACACAGGTGTAGCAGAAAGCATATTGTCCGAAATTGCAATTGGCCAAACAGGATCAGAGATAAGTGATTTTCGATTTATAGACTACAACAATGAAGTATACACCAACGAGACTTTTGCCGGCAAGTTCACTTACTTCGTTTTTTTTACATCCTGGTGCCGAACATGTATTCCAGAATTCAAATCTCTTGAGAAATTGTACATCAAGTATGATCGACAAGTGGAAATTGTTTTGGTGAACTTGGATGAGGACTACCTGACTTATCTGGATTTTTTACAGCAGCATCCTGAAATGGAAGGAACAATAGTTTACGGATTGAGCGAGCCAATGGTGTTTGATGTCTTCAATATTCAAGCTGTTCCTGAGGCAGTCCTCATGAGCCCAGAGGGAAAATTGATATACGATTATACACGCAAGCCATCAGAAGGCGTGTCTATTCAAATTGAGAAATTAATCAATAGAAAGCCTGGATTAACTCGTCCGAGAGTAGGAAGCAAGACCAATTAAGAAACCTTGCTGACAATTTCAGCAATGGACATATAGGTGTTGGCGAGTATTTTCGGGAAGTCGGATTTAGCGATCCAACTTACTTCTGTAATTTGCTCCTCGGCTTCTGGCTGAAAGTCAATTCCCTCGAAGGACATCTCGAACCAATGCGTTTCTTTCAAAACCATTTTTCCTTTGTGCGGATAGGTATGATGCATTGTTAGCAATTTTGATCTCAATTGCACACCAGATATGCCGCATTCTTCTTCGACTTCACGTATCGCAGCCTGTTCAATAGTCTCTCCGGGATCAAGTTTACCCTTAGGCAAATCCCAACATCCCCGACGGAAAATAAACAACAAGTCACGGTTGTGGTTGAAAACAAGCCCTCCAGCAGCTTGGATGTTTTGGAATTTTTTAGCGTATTCTGACCAGTGTTCTTCGATATCGGGCGATACCATGAAAACAGCTTTCAGTGATGAGTTATCTTCAAGTGAAGTAAAAACGAGCTCTATGTCGCTCGGTTGCTGCACTTCGACGAGAAGCATTTCATCTTCATCTAGTTCATTTTCAGGCCAGTGATTACACAGGTAAACGGGGCGGTCGTAAATAAAAACTTTATACATTTGGCGCATGCTCGAATGGGACAATAATTCATTAAAAGTAGCAGAATTTCTGCTTCAAATTAAAGCCGTAAAAATCAGCCCTGAATCACCCTTTACTTGGGCCTCAGGATTGAGATCGCCAATTTACTGCGATAATCGGAAAACTCTTAGTTTTCCTGAAATAAGGACATTTCTTCGTCAAAGGCTTACACATGTGGTGGAAGAAAACTGGGGCAATGCTGATGTTGTTGCTGGTGTGGCGACTGGTGGAATTGCACCGGGAGTGCTGGTCGCGCAAGAAATGGGCTTGCCATTTATTTATGTCCGATCATCTGCCAAGGGGCATGGATTGGGCAATAAGGTGGAAGGTGTTCTCACTCCTGGCCAAAAGGTTGTAGTAGTTGAAGACCTTATTTCAACAGGTAAAAGCAGTTTAGAAGCTGTCGCAGCCCTGCGCGCGGCAGGTGCAAACGTGGTAGGACTGGTTGCAATGTTCACTTACGGATTCGATATAGCCATTGAAAATTTCAAAAATGCTGATTGCGAATTCAAGACATTGTCAAACTATGATGCCCTTTTGCAAGAGGCTCTGGATAAAGAATACATCAACAAAGGACATTACGAATCTTTGAAGAACTGGAAGAATGATCCAAAAGCGTGGTCAGAGTCTTTCGTGAAATCTAATCCAAATGACTAGAATAGAGAGCCAAAGAGAGGTGGTAAACACAACACAAGAAGAGTTGTTTGTATACCTCTCTGATTTAAATAATTTCAGAGAGCTATTGCCTTTGGATAAGATTAGCGATTGGGATGCAAGTGAAACACATTGCTCATTCAAAATCCAGAACGCTTACAAAATAGGCCTGGTCTTTGATCGCAGCGAGCCCAATTCAGATATTTACTTGAAGTCGTCTGAGGATAGCCCGTTCCCTTTTGAGTTGCATATCGATCTTAAAGATCAAGGCGTGACCACTGAAGCAGGACTTGTTTGTGAGGCGAAGGTCAATTCATTTTTGAAGATGATGGTCGAGAAACCACTTAAGAATCTGTTCGACTTCATAGCACAACGAATGGAAAGGAAGTTTAGTAAATAAACTTTAACTCCTTCAGATCGTATTTTTTTCGCTGTTGGTTAGACTCGAGCAAAAGCTTGCCATCTTCTGTCACTCCAAGGATTTTTGCGTCAAAATATTTGCCTTGTGCTAAAAACTTTGTAGAAGTTTGAAGCCCAAACAAGTGTGTGTGGTATTCTGCTTCAATCTCCTGAAAAGCCTGCCTTTGAACCATGTTAAGCCATACGTCAATGCTCTCGAGCAGATTGCCTAAACATTCCATTAAGTCGGATTGATGACCGATATGCGAAGCAACTGAAGTCGCTTGAAAATTTTCAAACGTAGTTTGATTGATGTTAATACCTATTCCGATAATACTGTGCTGCACTTTTTGCTGTTGCCACGCATTTTCAATAAGAATCCCCGCAATTTTCTGCTCTTCTACTAAGATGTCATTTGGCCATTTGATAGAGGTCGGCTTGTTTGTCAGATTGTAGACAAAATGACGCAATGCGATCGCAATGGCTTTGTTGAGGTAAAACTGAGACTTAGAATCAATCTGTGGTTTACTGATAACCATTGACAGCGTTAGGTTTTTGCCCGGTTCCGATTCCCAAACTTGTCCGCGCTGACCTTTTCCTTGCAGCTGAGAATATGACAGAATTACTGTCCCAGAGGCAATATTTGCAGACCGAAGCAATTTGGTCGCATAATTGTTGGTTGAGTCTACGCTAGGCAATACAAACACCTGGTGACCACCTATGACTTGTAAATTTTGCAAAAATCCTGATTTGATGGGAGCTAGACAAGGCAAATAATGGTGTAAAAGTATTACTTTTGTTCGAACTTCCGATTAATAAACTGAATGGTAAACACACCGTCAAAGACTGACTCTACAAGTCTTTTAGATTCCATAATTGAAGGCATACAAGACGTTAAAGGTCTTGATGTAGTAGTGATTGATCTACGAGACCTTCTAAACACAGCAGCAGATTACTTTGTTATTTGTCATGGTTCCTCGAGCACGCATGTGCAAGCGATTGGGCGTTCTATTGAACACACAACGCGTGAGCAACTTGATGAAAGACCTTGGCATTCTGAAGGAATAAACAATGCAACTTGGTTGTTGCAGGACTACTCTGATGTAGTAGTTCACGTATTCCAACAGGAAACACGAGAATTCTACCAGTTGGAAGACTTGTGGGCCGATGCTAAAATTAAGATGATCGAGAATGTTGCTTAATGCCCTATAACTCAATTTAGACAATGTCAGAAACAGATAAGAATAAGGACCCGCAGCCAAAGAAATCATTGAATTTCTATTGGATATATGCGGTTATTGGAGTTGTGCTCATAGCGATGATGATGTTTCAGCGCAGTGCTGGAGGAAAGACTATCGGCTATACCGAGTTTATGCAACTTGCCGAAGATTCGTTGGTTGAGTCTGTAATCATTCATGATTTAACTCAGGCCGAGGTACGTCTGAATGAAGATGGAAAAGAAAATTTTCGCGAGGACAATGAAGAAGAGGAAGATGAAGAGGGTGTTCTTAAGGGATTTGGTTCTGGAGCACCTGACTTTATTGTAGGTCTCGGCCCAGATAAGGCTCTTGAGCGCATTGAACAACTTTCAAAAGCAAAAGGGTTTACTCTTGAGTACCGTCGTACCAATGAGTTCGGCCAAACAATCGTTACATGGATTATCTTCATCGGTATTTTGATTGCTGTATGGGTAGTTCTCATGCGTCGATTGGGTCAAGGTGGCGGAGGCAGTGGACAGATATTCAATATAGGAAAGTCCAAAGCTCAACTGTTTGAAAAAGGAAAAGGTACCGATGTCAATTTTGACGATGTTGCTGGATTGGAAGGTGCTAAAGAGGAGCTTCATGAGATCGTTGACTTCTTGAAGAATCCGAAGAAGTACACCTTGCTTGGAGCAAAGATTCCGAAGGGAGCGCTACTCGTGGGACCTCCAGGGACTGGTAAAACACTTTTGGCAAAGGCCGTTGCGGGAGAAGCACAAGTTCCTTTCTTTAGTTTGTCTGGTTCTGATTTTGTTGAGATGTTTGTGGGTGTAGGTGCCTCTAGAGTGCGCGACCTATTCAAGCAAGCGAAAGAAAAGTCACCTGCCATTATCTTTATTGATGAGATTGATGCCATTGGACGAGCTAGAGGCAAGAATGCTAGTTTTAGTTCGAACGATGAGCGCGAGAATACATTAAACCAACTCCTGACAGAAATGGATGGATTTGGCACAAATTCGGGCGTCATCATCTTGGCAGCTACAAACCGTGCCGATATACTGGACAAAGCACTCATGCGTGCAGGTCGATTTGACCGTCAGATATACGTAGATATGCCCGATCTAATAGAACGACGCGCCATCATCGAAGTTCACATGAAGCCTATCAAAACTGATGATTCGGTTGATATAGATTTCTTGGCCAAACAAACACCAGGATTTAGTGGTGCTGATATTGCGAATATCTGCAACGAGGCTGCGCTTATCGCAGCTCGTAAAAACAAGGAGCTTGTTCAAATGCAGGATTTTCTTGATGCAGTCGATAGAGTTGTAGGCGGACTTGAAAAGAAGAATAAAATTATTTCGAAAAAGGAGAAACAAACAATTGCATTTCACGAAGCTGGCCATGCTATGGTAAGCTGGTTGTTGGAATATGCTTCTCCTCTAGTTAAGGTTACTATTGTTCCTCGTGGACAGTCCTTAGGAGCTGCATGGTACTTGCCTGAAGAGCGACAAATTACCACTACCGAGCAAATCTTTGATGAGATGTGTGCGGCAATGGGAGGTCGAGCAGCAGAGGAAGTGATGTTCGGTAAAATTTCTACTGGCGCTTTGAGCGACTTGGAGAAAGTGACCAAGCAAGCGTATGCTATGGTTTCTATTTACGGACTGAACAAAAGAATTGGAAATCGTAGTTATTATGACTCACAGGGAGAGTCTAGTTTCACAAAGCCATACAGTGAGGAAACTGCTCGTATAATCGATGAAGAAGTAAGCAAGATTATTGAGAAGGCTTACGATCGAGCTAAGGAGATTTTGGAGCAGAACAAGGAGAAGTTGACTACACTCGCCAATAAATTATTGGAGAAAGAGGTGATATTCAAAGACGACCTAGTTCAAATTCTCGGAATTCGTCCTTTCGCATCTGATGTTGAAGAACGAGAGCGTGAGTTACTCGAGAAAGCTGCAAAAACTAAGCTTGCGAAAGAAAAGGCGAAAGAAGATGCCGCTGCTGCCGAAGTTGCTGCTGCTGAGGCTGCAAAAAAGGAGTCCGAGTCACCCAAATCTGAGTCTAAGCCAACTGAGGAAAGTAAACCGAAGACTGAAGCATAAAAATCATGGCAGACTGGGCAGTTGTTTACACAACTAACGCGGAGACACACGCGGAATTGATGAGACAAATGCTTGTGAGCAATGATATTTTAGTTCTTATGCTGAATAAAAAAGACAGTCTGTACCATTTTGGTGAGATAGAATTGAGCGTAAAAGGCGAGAATGTAATTGCCGCACGTCGCTTAATTGAGAAAGCTGTAGAATGAAAAATTTAATAATTCGCACACTGTCCGCAGTGGTCTTTTGTTATGTGGTTGTGTATTCCTTTATGCATGGACCAGAGTTGACGGCGGGTATTTTTTTAGTCTTTGCTGCGATTGGTCTTTGGGAATTTTTCAACCTTTCGGATAAGTCAATTGGCGTGCCCACTTATAGGTGGATAGGCATGGCGACGGGCATAGTATTCTATGTATTGTTGGCAAGGATTGCTATTCTCCAAACGGATGCACGCGAACTTATTTATCTCTTACCATTGCCTTTGATTGGTTTGGTGCATTGGTTGTTGTCCAAAAAGCAGACTGACCTTTCAGGGATCACTGCTACTTGGTTTGGGGTTGTGTATGTCATTCTACCATTCATTTCCATTTTATTTTTAGGATACGCTGAGGGAGAGTTTGATTACAGGCTGCCCTTGGGAGTGATTCTTTTGACGTGGGTCAATGACACATGTGCTTATTTGGTAGGCAGTGTCATTGGAAAGAACAAGATTATCGAACGTTTATCCCCAGGTAAAACGTGGGAGGGTCTGATAGGAGCTGTGATATTGACTTTGGCAGCAGCCTGGATAATTGAGACCTATATGTTTGGTCAAATTGAAAGCAGCTGGTATGTAATTGCGGTGCTCGCTTCAGCATTCAGTACCATTGGTGATCTTTTTGAAAGTCGACTCAAACGCATGGCCAAAGTGAAGGACAGTGGTAGGATTATGCCTGGTCATGGAGGTGCTTTGGATCGATTTGATGGTGTTATGTTTGTAATGCCCGTAGTTTACCTCTATATGATGTTGGTAATTTAACCACATCTTTTCAATGGATTTTATTTTGAATTGACCTATTTTTCGGCCATGACTTTGCATCGAGAAGGAAGAGTAATATTGACAGGACTAGTACTGATTTTAGTCGCTATCAATACAGTAATATTTTGGCTTACGGCAGGCAGTTCGCTTTGGTGCGGATTTACTGGGTTTTCCTCCCTAGTCCTATTGTATCTGGTAACTCAGTTCTTTCGTGTTCCGAAGAGAACGATTACCACCGGAGAGGACACGATTGTATGTCCCGCAGACGGAAAAGTCGTTGTGATTGAAAAGGTATTTGAACCCGAATATTTCAACAAAGAGATGATGCAGATCTCTGTATTCATGTCTCCACTCAATGTTCACGTGAATTTCAACCCTATTGCAGGGGTCGTAAAATACTTCAAGTATCACGCAGGTCTCTATCTTGTAGCGTGGCACCCAAAGTCGAGCACCGAAAACGAACGCACAACAGTTGTGGTTGAGGACAACAAGGGACGAGAGATCCTATATCGACAAATTGCGGGTGCAGTAGCACGACGTATTTGTTGGTATGTGAAGAAGGGAGACAAGGTGGAACAGGCCAAGGAGTTTGGCTTCATCAAATTTGGATCGCGCATCGACATCTTCTTGCCTCTAGACGCAAAGATCAATGTAGAACTCGAGCAAAAAGTGCAAGGATCGGTTACGACCCTTGCTAAATTCTAGTCTGCCAAATTCCCTTCAGAAAGTACTTCATATTCTACTTTCTCCAACGCTTGTTGGATGTCGTTGATCAAATCCTCGTGATGTTCAACTCCGACAGAGATACGCACAAGTCCGCTTGAAATACCTAGAGCGTCCTTTGTTGTTTGCTCTACACCAATGTGAGTCATAGTTGCAGGATGTTCGGCAAGACTTTCTGTTCCGCCAAGGCTTACAGCAAGTTGAATGAGCGTGAGGCTATTCAAGAATTTAAACGCTGCAGGTTCACCTCCTTTGATTTCAAACGAAACCATGGCACCTGGAGCTAGACATTGCTTTTCGTAAATGGCATGTTGTGGAGTTCCGGGCTCAAGTAGACCTAAATAAAACACCTGATTAACGCATGATGCATCATCAAGTACACGAGCTACTTTTTGAGCATTCTCGCATTGTTGGGTCATTCTTACTTTGAGTGTTTCCAAGCTACGCATAAGTAACCATCCAGTCCACGGTCCGCACATGTTACCGAGGAAAGTACGCATTGTTTTAACGCGCTTGATGAGCTCATGGCTTCCAAGACAAGCACCTGCAATCACGTCACTGTGACCTCCAATGTACTTCGTAGCAGAATAGAGGACGAAATCGGCACCAAGCTTCAACGGGTGCTGAAATAGAGGTCCCATATATGTATTGTCTACTGCAGTATAAACTTGCTTCTCAGGATCGCTCAAGATCTTGGCAATTTCCACGCACATGGATATATCGATCAAGTGATTGGTAGGATTCGCTGGAGTCTCCAAAAAGATCAGCTTCACCTTGTCGCGCTTTCCCGACTCGTCAAGCATGCGAAGAATATCTTCCTTCGTGTCGCCAGGCTTGAAGTTAACTTGTCCAATACCGAAGCTAGCCAGCACATGGTGGATAAAGTGGTCGGTTCCACCATAAACAGGATCACTGTGAAGAACAACATCGCCCGGCTTCAACGTTTCAAGAAGAACTGTGCTTATTGCCGACATACCGCTTTCAAAGACAGCACATTCTTCGGCTTCATCCCAAAGGCATAGACGATTTTCAAGAATTTCAAGATCAGGGTTGTTGATTCTGCTGTAGATCAGACCTTCCTTTTCACCTGGCTCACGATCACGCAGGCCATATGCAACTTCAAAAAATGCCTTCCCTTCTTCCGCCGATTCAAAAACGAAAGTTGAGGTTTGAAAAATAGGACACTTCAAGGATCCTTCAGACCACTTGGCTTTGTATCCATAAGACATCATTTCACTTTCAGGGTATCTTCCTTTTCTTTCCATCACGATAATTTTTGCGAATATCGTTTTGTATAGTTTAAAAAGCTATGAAATACATGATACTAAGTAAATAGTTTTAATAATATTATATATTGCAGTGTTAAGCAATTAATAATAGGTCGAACTGATAGTTTTACGGTAAAAATCACCAGAATGAAGATTGATTCAACGGATAAGTACATACTAGAACAATTGCAAAAGGACTCTCGGATCTCGGCGAAGCAATTGGCGCAAGACTTGAGTTTAACGGCGACACCTATTTACGAGCGCATCAAAAAGATGGAAAAGGCGGGCTTAATCAAAGACTTTGTGGCCGTGCTAGATGAAAAGATGCTGGGTTTATCATTGACTGCTTTTTGTAACGTGCAGCTCAAGGAACACAGACAAGATGGCTTAGTCAATTTTGAGCGAGAGATTCTGGGGCTTACAGAAGTGGTGAACTGTTGGCACGTCGCAGGTGTATTTGACTATCTATTACTCGTCAAAATCCCCGACATGGCATCCTACCAAGACTTTATCAAGAACAAGCTGGCCACCATAGAGAACATTGGTCAAGTTCAGAGTTCCTTTGTTATGACTAAGGTGAAGGATAGTACTGCTTTGCCTTTGGATCAGTTTGTTTAGCTGAGTAAATATTGGGGTGCAAAGGCTGTTTTTTTCCACAAACGGCGGAACTACTTTTCAGGCCCTCGATTTTCGAAGGTGTAGATTCGAAAGATCATGGATGGGCGCCCCTTTGACGATTTCCAAAATGGCGTGGAGATGATCTTGCATGACCACAAATTCATGTAATTCAATAGTTTTAAATCGTTCGGTCAACTTCAACCATTCCAATTCAACCAATTTACCGGCTTCATTTAATCGCATTACTCCGTTGCTTATTTCTCCCAACAGACGTTGGCGATTTTGAACGCACATGGTGATGAAATGAAACCCAAGTTGGCTATAATCATAACCTTTCAGTGGCATGGATTGGCTATTATGAATTCTGGGGTTGTATCCATTCATAGTGATCAATAACTTGCCTTCCGTTGGCAATTTCAGAGAACGAACATGTTTATTTGACCACTAAAATGAGAATCCATATTATACTAAGGTTAATTTTACCGCGCAACTTTGTAACGACATACTATTATCCTCGACGGTGAATACGATTTCAGAACCTTTTTTAGTTTGCGAAATAATAATAAGAAGAAAGGATTACCGACGCCTCATTCGCAGAACCGAAAGAAGAAGTTGAATTGAGAAAAGCTCTTGGCTTGTCCGAAGCATAATTGGATTCCATGTCTTTCGATTTGCATGAAACCAAAAACCCAGAAAAAACGAGACCCCGCTAGTTAGCGGGGTCTCAATTAAATAACTATATAACATTTTAGCCCTTCACGGTCATTTTTTCCGTCATCCTCTTATCTCCAATCGTAATCTCTATGAGATAAATGCCATCTGTGAGAGCGTCTGTCAGAATCTTCCTACGTGAAGTCGGCGCTGAAAGTTTCTCTTCCGACGATAAAATTACTCGCCCAGTAACGTCAATTACTTGAATCAAAGCCGTTTCCCCCACAATACCGTGCATTTCAACAAATGCATATTCTGATGCTGGATTTGGATAAACACTTACAAATGTTTCTTGCGATAATTCGTCAACGCCTGTGCTAGTTCCTTCCTCATACAAAAGGAGGTCGTCAATTCCTGCTTCAATCAAACTTCCACCGTCCAGGTTCTGTCCAACAAATGTTGAGTCAGATGCGATAAATTGCATTTTGAACTCGTCAGTGATATCAACGTAATCCTGAACACGGAAAGCGTTTCTTCTCCACTTGATATCTTGTGAACGTGTTTCTTCTACAAAGATCCACGTGTCACCGCCGTCATCAGAAACCTGAGCGTACCACCAGTCTGTTCCTGGATTGGCGCCTCCTGAAGGGCCGTTCACAAACCATCTCCAGTATGAAATGATTGGGTTACTAAATTCTGTCAAGTCGATATCTGCTGAGCGTAAAGTAGTATGACCGCCATCAACGTCATTCGCTCCAACACCTCCTGCACTGTTGGCTGTGTTTTCAGTAATATAGCAGAATTCTCCAGCTCCAGGTGTGTGATCGGCGCTAGGTGCGACGATTGTTGAAAGGTCTCCCGCTGTTCCATAAGAACCAACAGGTGAGTCAAACTCCCAATCTCCAGTAGTCGAAAGGTCACCAGAAACACCAGCCTCCCAGAAACCAAAGTCTTCGGCAAAGTCATTGTCGTGCTCCATCATGACAGTTGAACCAACCACAATAATGTAAGGTAGGTTAGGATCTTCTTGCGCTGCACCAATTGGTTGCACACCACTAATTCCACCATAGATATCTGAAAGTCCCAAATAGTAATATACTACTGAACCTGCTGCTTGTGCAGGGATAACTGCAGAATATGAAAATCCTGAACTGTTCACCAATTCAGTCTCTTCCCAAGTCTCAGCAGCATTCACTCTGTAGTAAACTGTTCCTTGATCCAAGTACTCGCTAAAAGGAAAGTTCAAGATGACAGCAGCATCGATCTCAATTTCAAGATCAGCAACGTGCTCCTCAATATCATTGTGGTTCAACTGTGCATTCGAAATCAATGTGATGCCGTGCATGTCAAAACCTTCTACAAGCTCAGCGCCATTAGGTGTGCCATTAGAAATGTCTCCATCGTCGTCATCAGCTTGAAGTACGTCTAGAAGAACGTCTACAAAGGCTTGTCCTTCGTTGCCGTTGAATGCAGTTGCTTGTAAACCATAATAAGTCTCAACAAATAAAGCAACAGTCGCATCCCAATCTCCTCCCATCAATAGATGAGAATCGTACCAAGCTCCCATGATGATCTCACCATCGGCGTGAACTTCTCCAATCAAGTCGACTGGATATACTTTTGGATTTTCGTCATAACGACGAATGCCATCTGTTGAATCTGTGTAAAAACCTTGACCTACACGCGGATTGCCCGAAAGTGAGATTCCCCAGAAGTCGGCATAGCCTTCTCCCATAGCTCCGTTCGTGAAGAACGAGCCATTATCCTGATAAAAACGATCGTTGATGCCATGCCCGTATTCATGGTAGATAACATCGGCGATCAATGAAGTTGCGTTGCAGCCTCCACCAATATCGAAGAAGTTGATCGTTCCATCGTAAAATGCATTGCACTCACCATCAATGTCAATGTTTGTGGTCATTGAATAATCTAGGTCAGTGAAATCAGGCATGTAAGCCTTCATGTGATCGTGAATCAAGTTCACGCTGCGGTATGCTGAAAGCTCCTTTACGTTAGCTTCATTGTCATATGAAATCTCAGAAAATCCATCGGCTACTGTTGTAGTCAATGAAGGAGTGATTCCTGAAGTAAATACCGTAGACCATAGACCTCTAAGTGGAATTGTCGCACTTGATGGTCCGTCTGCAGTAGTTGTGAAGTTTCCATCGACATCCGTATAAACAGTTTCACCACCTACATTCACTTCCAAGAATGGAAGAGCTTCTACCGAAGTAGCTTCATATGGATTGGTTGTCTGCAATTCAGCGGTCACATGACCAGAAACAGCCATCATTCCCATCGGAAGAACCTTTTTGTCGGCCTTTTTGCATTTAGGGCAATTGTCAATATGCATTACAGTGTTAGCTCGGTAAACAATCTCACCAGTATTTGCATCGACGAAGGTGTTGTAGTTAGCAGGAATGTTGGTCGAACTCATCGTGTTTACGTTAATTTCGTAAACCAACTTATATTCATGCTTTCTGAATCCAGGAACTGCAATGATTTTAAGTCCGTCCAATGCTTCTGTAGAAACTATCGGGTTAAACATATTCGCCTCAGCTGCGAAAATCGCACCTTGAACGTCTAGTGTCGGATCAACAGAGATTTCGATGTCTGTAAATACATCAGCTCCAAAGGCAATTGCTTGTCCGTTGAAGAGCTTAACCATTACACGGCTATTGAGAATTTCAACACCTTGGTATTTCTGTGTGAAGTTGACATACTGGTATTTCTTTCCAGCAGGGCTTGAAGAAAAGCTCAAATCTTCAGCAGGAATATTGAACATTCCCAACTTGTCGTTGATGAAATTCAATGCCTGCTCTTCGGCAGTAGCTCCGAAAGTAGAAATTGGCTGACCGTAAGCACGGTGTGGCTTTTGGTTTTGCTCGTTGTAATGGGCATACCATGTTCCATTTTCATTGAGAAAGCTTTGCCATGGGCTCTGCTCTCTTAAATATTGTTGGTAATGGTTGTCCAGAACCATAATTTCCGAGTTGTAAAATGTGACTTCCAGTGGGTCCAAATTGATCTCGGGATCGTTCCCTGCGTATGACAGTGTAGTCAAAGCAAGGAATAGAAGAGTAAAAAAATGCTTCATATTCTGATTGAGGTTTCGTGTTGTGGTTCGTAAATATCGGAGTTAGTCTCCAATTTCCTAGTCTTAAATTATCCAAACTATTGGAAGTCAAAAAAAAATGCCAGTAATCTCGTTTCAAACGGTAAAATATAGGACCACTAGGAAATTGTTATACTGGACGAAATCGTGCTTATGCAGTTGTACAATTTGGATTACCAATTCCATACATTTGGGAAAATTAGCTGAGCCATTTCTTCAACCATGATCGTTCAGTTTTATTAAAAGTGATTTTTCATGATCAAAGTAAATTGGAAAGGGGTATACCCTGCGGTTACCACAAAGTTTAACCGCGATGGATCACTCGATATCTCAGCTTTTCGATTCAATATTGAAAAGCAACTCGAAGCAGGTGTAGATGGCATTGTTCTCGGAGGAACGCTAGGTGAATCGAGTGTCTTGGAGCCGGCCGAAAAATCGAGTTTGATTAAGGCGACGAAAAAAGTAGTAAATGGCAAGATTCCTGTGATTATGAATATCGCGGAGGGAAGCACACGAGTAGCTATCAATGCTGCACAACAAGCCAAGGCCGATGAGGTTGACGGACTCATGTTGTTGCCGCCCATGCGCTATTCATCTGACCATCGCGAGACTGTTGAGTATTTCAAGTCGATTGCAGCAGCGACCGATTTACCTATTATGATCTACAACAATCCAGTAGATTATAAGACGGAGGTCACTTTGGACATGTTCCAAGAATTGGCAGACTGCCCAACGATTAAAGCGGTTAAAGAATCAACCAGAGATATCTCGAATGTTACACGGATGATCAACCGTTTTGGTGATCGTTTCAAAATACTTTCGGGCGTAGACACCTTGGCTCTTGAGAGTCTTTGTTTGGGTGCTGACGGCTGGGTAGCAGGACTCGTATGCGCTTTTCCGAAAGAGACGGTGGCAATTTACCGATTGATGAAAGCAGGTCGTTTGCCGGAGGCTCTATCAATATACAGATGGTTTTTGCCACTTCTAGAACTGGATATCAATGCCAAACTGGTACAAAACATCAAGCTTGCCGAATCCATCGAAGGGGTGGGTACAGAATGGGTTCGTGCGCCAAGACTCCTATTGTATGGAGAGGAAAGAGCACATGTTACTCAAATAATTGAACACGGAATAGCAACACGCCCGGCCCTGCCGGATTATATGAACTTGTAAGATGGAATTATTTGAAGGAAAGAATATTATCGGATTCAGTGATGCGTTTTCGGTAACCAAATGCATGAATGGTTTCAATCCCGCAACGGGGAAAGTCCTGGAAGGAGATTTTCATGTGGCCTCAGATGAGGACATTGAGAATGCTTTGTCATTAGCTACAAAAGCCGCCCCATTTTATGGAAACATGCCGGCCACGCGCCGCGCAGAATTCTTGCGGCAGATAGCCGAGGAGATCTTGGCTTTGGACGATACACTTATCCAAAGAGCAAGCGCTGAAAGTGGTTTGCCCAACGGAAGATTTGTTGGCGAGCGGGGACGTACAGTAGGGCAATTGCGATTATTTGCCGACTGGATTGAGACCGGCAGCTGGGTGGAAGCATCCATTGATTATGCGAATCCTGAACGCAAGCCAATGCCTAAAGTTGACATTCGAAAGATGTTGGAAGCGGTAGGTCCCGTAGTTGTATTTACAGCTAGTAATTTTCCTTTGGCATTTTCTACGGCTGGAGGTGATACGGCAGCAGCGCTTGCGGCGGGTTGTCCCGTGATTGTCAAGGCTCATGAATCTCATTTAGGAACCAATGCATTGGTAGCTGGAGCTATTCGTGAGGCCGCCAAGAAAACCAATATGCCAGAAGGTGTGTTCTCATCGCTAGTTGGTGAAGGACATGACTTGGGACAGACTCTAGTATTAGACGCACGTGTGCAATCGGTTGCATTTACGGGCTCGCTTCGCGGCGGAAAGGCGCTTTACGATTTGGCCGCAGGCCGGAAAAATCCTATTCCTGTATTTTCAGAGATGGGAAGTGTGAACCCTATGCTCATGTTGCCAAGTTCTATTGAACGAGAGGATATGGCTGTCCAAGTAGCGAATTCAGTAACGATGGGGCAAGGGCAATTTTGCACCAATCCTGGTCTACTCTTTCTTGTGGACAGCGAGAAATCACGAGCTTTTCAAAAGGAGCTTGTAGAAAAATTTGAGGAAAAGTCAGGGTCAACGATGCTCAATAGTGGCATTGCGGCCAATTACCATAAGATGGTCGAGCAGACGCAAAAGCAATCAGGAGTTCAATTGCTAGGTCAAGGAAAAGGAGATGACAACACGGTTAATTCATCCGTTCCATATTGCGCTGTGACGTCAGGAAAGGCTTTTCTTGCCAATCCACTTTTACATGAAGAGGTATTTGGTCCATTTACCATGACTATCGTGTGCTCTGATGTCGATGAGTTGAACGAAGCTATTGACTGTCTTGAAGGTCAGCTTACAAGTTCGATTTGGGGCAATGAGGACGAACTAGCAACGTTTGCGCATAGCGCCAATCTCCTAAAATCGAAATCGGGAAGGATCGTATTTAACAATGTGCCTACGGGTGTTGAAGTGTGTCATTCGATGCATCACGGCGGACCGTATCCTGCGACTACAGACTCGCGATTTACTTCGGTGGGAATGGATGCGATCAAGCGATTTGGACGTCCTGTGTGTTATCAGAATTGGCCGGCTTCACAATTGCCTGATGCTTTGAAAGATGGGAATCCGCTAAAAATTGCTCGTCGGGAAGATGGGGAAATTGTAACACCTTAGTCTGTTATGAAACTCGATCGAGCTATACGTTTTCGGTGTGTAGATGCGCATACTTGTGGTAATCCGGTGCGGGTTGTGCTTGACAATAAGCCTGATTTGCGTGGCAATTCAATGATGGAGCGGCGACTTCATTTTTTGGAGGAATACGATTGGATTCGGCAGGGATTGATGTTTGAGCCTCGGGGTCATGATATGATGTCGGGCAGTCTTTTATATCCGCCTTGCGATTCCGTAAATGATGTTGGGGTTTTGTTCATCGAGACCAGCGGCTGCTTGCCAATGTGCGGTCATGGAACCATCGGAACGGTGACGATTGCGATTGAAGAAGGATTGGTGCACCCTAAGATCCCAGGAATTCTGCGCATGGAGACGCCAGCCGGTTTGGTGCACGTTTCTTATACGCAAGAAGGCAATAAAGTGACCAGTGTCCGACTCACGAATATTCCTTCTTACTTGCATGCTACGGGTCTGGAAATTGAATGCCCTGAGTTGGGGACGCTGACTTGCGATGTGGCTTATGGAGGCAATTATTATGCGATCATCGATCCGCAAAAGAACTTTTTGGGATTGGATCATGTCTCTTCTTCACAGCTTGTGGCTTGGAGTCCTGTGATTCGAAAACGCATGAATGAAAAGTACCCATTCCACCATCCTGAAGACCCCAATATATCCGGTTTGTCTCATGTTTTGTGGACTGGTAAACCGCTGGATCCTTCTTCGGATGGGCGTAACGCCGTGTTTTATGGAGAAAAAGCAATAGATCGTTCACCATGTGGCACAGGAACTTCAGCTCGAATGGCGCAGTTGTATAGCCAAGGAAAGTTGAAGGAAGGCGATACGTATGTTCATGAAAGCATCATTGGAAGCAAGTTTGTGGGCCGCGTAGAGAACCTTGTAGAAGTAGGTGCGTCCAAGGGCATTGTCCCAAGTATTGAAGGCTGGGCGCGTATCATGGGCTACAATGAAATCATTTTGGATCCCGAAGATCCCTTCGTTTCTGGATTTACCGTTCGGTGATATGGAGAAAAAAGATGTTGTCATCGTAGGAGCCGGCGTCATTGGACTTTGCTCGGCATATTACTTGCAGGAAGCGGGTCGCAACGTCACGATTGTGGACCGATTGCCCGAGAGCGATCAGGGCGGCTGTTCATTCATCAATTGCGGCTATATCGCTCCGAGTCATTTTGTCCCATTGGCTAATCCCGGCGTCCTTACTCAAGGTCTGAAGTGGATGTTTGACTCCAAAAGTCCGCTTTATATCAAGCCTCGCCTCAACATGGAATTGATGAATTGGCTTTGGCTATTTGCTCGTTCGTCCCGCCAATATCAAGATCAAAAGAACCGACTGATTCTGGATTTGAACTTAGAGAGCAAGGCTTTGTTTTCTGAATTGGAAAAAATTGAAGGAATCGATACAGGTAAGCAGGACCGTGGATTACTCATGTATTGTCAGACCGAGAAGGCGCTTCATCACGAGATGGAGGTGGCTGAAATGAGTAAGCGATACGGAGTCGACGCAGTACAGAAAAGTCGAGTAGAGATTCACCAAATGGAGCCGGATTTTTTACCCAATGTTGTGGGAGGGGTCTTTTTTCCTGAAGACGCGCATTTGAATCCAGTGAAATTTGTAAACTCTTTGAGAAGCTACTTAAAAGATCAGGGAGTTGAATTTTTGTGGGGATCGTCTGTCTCAGCGCTGCGCGCAAATGACCAGCAATGTTCGATTGATATAGGCAGTAAAGAAATAACTGCCTCTCAAGTTGTTATCGCTGGGGGATCTTGGTCTAGCCCTTTGGCAAAAAGTATCGGATTGAAATTACCAATGCAAGCTGGCAAAGGGTACAGTCTGACTGTCAAGAATCCCGAGAAAGAACTTCGTCATCCTGCAATTTTGGTCGAAGCAAAGATCGCTATGACTCCTTTGGAAGGCGCTATGCGTTTTGGTGGAACCATGGAACTAAATGGCCTCAATCCTGAGATCAATGCTACCCGAGTAAACACGATCAAGTCAAAGTCGATGTCCTATCTAAATGGAATCGATAATTCGTGGTTTGACAAAGTAGATCCTCAATTTGGATTTCGTCCAGTGTCTCCAGACGGACTTCCATACATTGGACCGCACCCTCACCACAAGAACATTGTATTGGCGTGTGGACATGCCATGCTCGGCCTGAGTATGGGGCCTGTGACCGGAAAATTGGTCGCAGGGATACTTGAAGATGGTGATTCAGGACACGATCTGAAGCTTTTACGCCCAGAGCGATTTGCTTGATTAGCGTTTTATAATTCGTCCGCTCAAGTGATCTTGACTAGTTTCGAGAGAGAATAAGTATACACCCGATTCAAGTTCTAGATTTGAAAGTGCTATTTCGTTTTTGCCAGCTGCATTCGGATTGATAGTGCGCTCGTAAATTACTTTTCCGGTAATATTCGTAATCCTCACCTGAACTTTCTCAACTTGTTGTAAGCTGTATGCGAGTACAACTTCATCGTCAAAAGGATTTGGATAAGAAACTACAGCACTCAAGTTACTGGCGTGTTCTTCAATTCCAACTGCCCTTGACAGGAGAAATGCGCAATCGGCGTGATATAAACCACCACCAGATGCAATTCCTGGCCAGTATTGACCGCCCCATCCATTTGAATCGTCGTTGTAACGTGCGCTTTCGCGAGCAATTACTCCGTGGTTGTAAATGCCGTTTTCGTATACGAGCTCGTTGTCATAATAGTAATACATAACAAACGAGTTGATCAAGTTCACAGGCTGTGGATCAAAGAAATGATCTAGTGTGTCGTTGAGGTTATGAGGATTGCTTGGATAGTAAGTAACCGTCATTCCTACAACTTCACCCGGATTGACTTCTGCATTGATGGCATAGGACTTGAATCCAATTAAATCGTCCGATACATCATCTATATTCATGACTTCCACGATTTCCGAAAACGGCGTTTTCCCACGATATGTAAGAGTGTCATAAGCCAATCGTGCATAAGATCTTTCGCCGTACGTTGCGTCTCCTTCCCACGGGTTTTCGTAGAATTCCTCAACATTTTCTTCCTTGTAGAACTGAATTAGAACCGTGTCATTGAGTTCTGTTTGCGGACGGAAATAAGAGTAGTAAAATCCAATAGAATCGACCATATACGGTTCGTCTTCAGCAATAGGCTCCACAAATCCATCGTCAAACCAATCGGATGCAGGGTCTAGAATTTGCCCCATACCATGCATCCATGGAGCTCCCATGCCGTCTGAATATCCCACTTGAACCGTACTGTCTGGAAATATGTGAGTGCGGAAATAGTCAACATCCATACTCCATGATTCGTCTAAAGTGTAGCCGTAATTGTACCACCCTACAGTTTCATAGGTCTGTGCATTTACAAGTAATACCAACAATGTGGAAAGAGTCAGAAGAAGAGCTTTTTTCATAGGATGTAGATTGTATTCAGGCTATTTAGTTTAGAGGGAAGTTAATCGGAATCCGTCAATTCTAGCGACTGTTCAAATAAAAATTGCCAAGACCCCAAGATTTTTGGGTTGGCTCCGTACTTATAGAAATAGGCAGCTATACCCCATTGGGAGAGCAAGATGCTGGTGCAATTTCAATCTTGTAAAAGATGTTTTCTGCAATTTTGGAGTGCAGAGACGCTGAAATGCACTGTGTTCTCAAGGAATGTTCAACCTGTAAGGATAGAACTGGATTTGATTAGAAAGCCGTTCTTATGAGAATCGGGGCGGCTTTATTTTTTCTTTTTCTCGAGCGGGTACACAGGAACATCGAGCCACTCTTTGAGCTTGTCGTAGATCAGTTGCTGCTGGTCTGCTGGGAAATCGGCAATACGCGTGGTGTGAGAACCGCCGGGTAGAACCATCATCAAGTGGTCGACCAAAAGGCTAGGATGAACCGCACAGGCAGACCAGGTGTCATACTCTCCGTAGATATAAATCATCTTATCACCATGTCCTTCCACATATTCGAGGATTGGCTGCATGTATTCTGTGTTGTAGACGATTTTCTCATCTTTTGGAGCGAAGAACATATTGTCGGGATCTTTAACTGTCTTCAACAAGTCGTCCAAGTGCCCAGTAGGGAAGCCGTAGTATCCCAACTCCAACTCATGTTGGTAGTAAGAAGGGTAGAACCGTTCAAATGAAGCATCGTTGTAAAAATCAAATCCTACGAGCGCATTGACATAATTGAAGTGATCGCGAGTCGTTGAGTTTTCCGAAGGAATTTCGTTGCATTTACCTCCCCATTGCCAAAATGAAAAAGTGAACTCCAAAACGCCATATTCCAATGCTTCAAGAGGTGTTGCTAAGGTGTAGCTGTGTTTTTCCTTTTTTGCCCAAGTATTTAAATAGGTGAGCATAGAATCACTTCGCTGCAAACAACGTCTCTGAAATTCGTGCAGTGCCTTTCGACAAGAATCTGAACCTATAGTTTTAAGGTGTTGCTCCGTCCTAGGATCTTCTCGGTCTAGGATAATGGGAGCTACGTAAGCAATATAGGCAGCACAGTCGTTTGGATAGTGATGCTTGTAAATAATAGTGGTTTCGCCTCCCTTGCTTATTCCCGAAGATATCCAAGGTCCAGAATAGATATTCTTCAAACTGACTACGATGCGATGCAGGTCTTCAATTGCTTGATCGTTGGTAAGGTATTTCCAAGGGATAACATCTGGCTTCGATTCTCCATAGAAACGGTACTCAACAGTAACTTGGTTTCCTTTCAATATTTTGGCAGTTTCCCTTGTGTATGCATTGGCCCAGTAACCCTCAGTTTCCAAATGAACTGGCGCCTTGTTGTCGGCATGGAACAGGTAGAACCGTTGTTTGAAAGTTCCTGCTTGCGGATTGTTGTGATCCAGCAACTGGTCAATCTTAATTTCATAACAAGACTCGAAGTGGTCACGGGTATTCGATTCAGCAATTTCACAACCGGGGAAGAGTTTCTCAATGCGGCTTTTCAAACGCTCGTTGGCATGAGAAGAAATCGTGAAGCCAAGAATTAGTGTGAGTACCAGTAGGTGTTTCATAAGATTGAATTGGACTCAAATGTAGGGATGAAATTGAAAACTTCACGGCAAAAAAAAACCACCTCGAGGAGATGGTTTAATGTGTTTGGGTGTGATTCTTTGGCAAAGTAGTTAAGCTCCTGCGCTTTGAATGAAGCTAAAAAGATTTTGAACAGCAGTGTCTTTTTCAGCTAATTCGTCCATTAGCTTTTTGTTTTCGATACGCAATCTCTGGATCTCTTTATCGATCATTTGACGAGCAGTGCGTTCTTCAATTGGGCCATTTGATTGAACAAATAGCTCCTCATCTCGTGTTGATTGATTCATTTCTGGGAATTTTATTTAAAGTTGCATAAAACTTAGGCTTGTCCTATTAACTTAGCAGACAGTTGTCAACTTTTTAATGTGAATTGAGGATGTGTAAAACGGCTATAATGTATTTGATTACAGGGAGTTGCGCCATTTGTCTTATGCTAAATATTGATGCGCAAAATACCAGGTCTTTTCCCTGTGAAGATCTCTATCCCTTCTACCACGGGGTTGCTTCAGGCGATCCATTGGAAGATAGAGTAATCATCTGGACACGAGTAAGTCCCAATGAAGGACAAAGCGAAATTGAAGTGGAGTGGCGCATGGCTTTGGATACAGGTATGATCAATGTCGTGGCCACTGGATCATTAATTGCACATGGTGAAATTGATTATACTGTGAAAATTGATGTGGATGGTTTAGATTCGGATACCTGGTATTATTATGACTTCAAAGCACTTGGTTTGTACAGTCTGCGCGGACGGACACGCACACTTCCAATAGGACCAGTAGATCGTGCTCGATTTGCCGTCATGTCTTGTTCAAACTACGAACACGGTTATTTTAACGCATATAAATTACTCGCACACCGGAATGATTTTGATGCAGTCATTCATTTGGGTGATTATATATATGAATATGAAGTTGGCGGATTCAGCGCATTCATAGATGGCCGACAAAATGTGCCTGTCAACGAGGTTATTCAGTTAGAGGATTACCGCTTGCGTCATTCGCATTACAAGCTCGATGCTGATTTGAGGTTGTTGCATCAACATTATCCATTTATAACGGTTTGGGATGATCATGAATTTGCCAACGATGCGTGGACGGGTGGTGCTAGCAATCACAATCCTGGAGAAGGGGACTGGAGTGATCGGAAGAACAATGGCTGGCAGGCTTATTTCGAATGGATGCCTGTGAGAGATTTAGGTGACAATGTAATTCGGCGAACGATTGACTGGGGTGAATTGGCACGCTTGTATATGTTGGATACCCGCATTGAAGGAAGGGATGAGCAAGTTGAAATTGGCTCGGACGAAATAGCGAGTACGTCGAGAACATTATTGGGAGAAGAACAAAAAGAGTGGCTTAGTCAAGAATTGCAAAGCTCAACTGCGCAATGGAATCTGTTCGGTCAGCAAGTGATGATGGCGCCAATTACACTTTTCGGACTTGAGCTCAACACCGACCAGTGGGACGGATACCAAGGCGACAGGAATTGGTTTTATTCGGCATTGCAAGGTTTTGACATTTCGAATCCGGTCATTCTTACTGGAGATATCCATACGGCTTGGGCCAATAATCTTCCTTTGTCTGACTACGATGAAAGTAGTGAGACGGGTTCTTTAGGAGTTGAGTTTGTTGTGACAAGTGTTACCTCTCAAGGATCTCCAATTGATGCTGGAACGTCTATTATTCAACTACTCAACCCTCATGTGGAGTATATCGATTTGACGGCTCACGGCTATATCATGCTGGATGTCACGACAAGCAAGGTGCAGGGTGATTATCACTACGTCGAAAACCTAAACGAGCCTGATTGGGGCCAGTATGTGGGTGCGTCTTATGCCGTGAACGATGGGAGTCACTTCTTATACAATAGTGTTGATGCGAGCGAGGCGCCAGACAACGAGGCTTTATTTCCACCACTATGCCCATTTGCCGAAGGCTCAAATGATATAGCAGGTATTCCAAGTGAGGTGAGCATATTGGGAGCTTATCCAAATCCAACATCGGATAAAGCCATAGTCCAGTTTTCTCTTTTTGAGGCGGGCAGTGTTTCCTATGATCTATACGCCTTGGATGGAACTTTGGTAGCTCGCACCAATCACGGTAACCTGCCCATTGGGCTGCATTATGCATCTCTCGATATGGCGAGTTTGGACGCTGGAGTATACTTACTTCAATTGAGTGTGACTAGTGAAATGGGTCTTTCGTCTAGCAATGTGCGCATCGTGAAGCAGTAGTTTCTTCTTTCTTTAGCACAAGGCAAATGAAAAAGCACCTGCCCAAACTTCAATGAAGTCTGCGACAGGTGCTTTAAGTATGATTGAGAAGTAGATTAATTCTTCGGGTCTTCTATTAGTTGCGCTTTTGATTGTGCAGGGGCAGTAGTAGGACGCATAGGAGCTGCTTTCACGAAGTCGATCTCATCGATCAAGTTCTTAGCACCAGCGTATTCGCCAATTACCCACATTACATATCTAATGTCAACAGAAATAGTACGTTGAAGTTCTTGCTCGAAAGCAATATCTCCACTCATTGCTTCCCAGTTACCATCAAAAGCAAGACCGATCAAATGACCGTCGCCGTTGATTACTGGAGAACCTGAGTTACCGCCTGTGATATCATTGTTCGATATGAAACATACGATCAATTCGCCATTCTCATCAGCGTACTGTCCGAAATTCTTCTCGCGGATCATGCGATCCAATTTGTCGTCAACAACAAATTCAGGATTGCTGTTGTCTTTCTTCTCGAGGATACCGTTGGCAGTAGTCACAAAATCAAAGTGAACACCATCAGCAGGGTAGTAGTCTCCTACTTGTCCGTAAGTTAAACGCATTGTAGAGTTGGCGTCTGGATAGAAAGCTTTCTTCGGCTGCATCTTGCGCTGACCGTCAACAAACAATCTGTACCCGATGTCAAACTTCTCTTGTTCAGCATTCGAGAATGAAGCAACATAAACATTGTAGATGCTTGTAGCCAATTTCACTGCAAGGTCTTTGTCATATGCTTTCTGACTAGGCTTAGCGATAAAGGCATCCAATTTAGTGCGGTCTACCATGAATGAAGAAGCGTACATCTTAGTAACGAAACGTTCGATAGATCCTTTGTACTTTTTGTCAATCAATTCGAAGATATCCGGCAATTGATCAGCAGGAATGTTCTGCTTGTACATCTTCAACAACTGAGTAAGGATGTCACGGTCTGTTGCCATGTCATAATCCTTGTAGAAACCATCAGCTCTTTCACTGAATCCTCCAAGAACTCCAGCTTGTGCTTCTTCTCCTTCCTGCTTCATTGCAGCTCCAAACGTACGAGAGAAACGGAATGCAAAAAGGGTGATGTCTGCACCAATCAAACCTGCTTCAAGAGCGTAAACATTGCCTTTCTCTGTGGCATCGGTGCTCTTGTAGTATGTTTCGATCATTGAAAGTGCATCGCCATAAACAGCCTCACGCTTTGGGTCTTTACTTACCCAGCTTGCAAATTGGTTCTCCAAATCCTTCTTCTGGTTGTAGACGTCTAATCGCTTCAAACCTTTCGTTTGACCGATGTAGTACTTCCAGTAGTTTGCAGTCTGCGCGTGCTTTGCAGCATACTTCAAACGAACAGCAGGATCAGCATTCATGTGCTTCTTCATTGTCTTGAGCTTCATGTCACGTACTTCAACAACTGAAGGGTTATGAAGATCAATCGCTTGCTTTACTCCATATGAAGAAAGGTAGCGATCAGTACTACCAGGGTATCCCATGATCATCGAGAAGTCACCATCTTTTACACCGTCCAAAGAAACAGGTAGGTGATGCTTAGGAGTCAAAGGCACATTGTCTGCACTGTACTCAGCAGGCTTGTTGTCCTTGTCTGCATAAATTCTCATCAACGAGAAGTCGCCAGTGTGACGAGGCCACATCCAGTTATCCGTGTCGCCACCGTACTTACCGATAGCCTCAGGAGGGTTACCTACTAGACGTACATCTAGGTACGTGTTGTATACGAATAGGTAAAACTCATTTCCGTAGTAGAATGATTTTACTTCTCCAGACAAGCCAGTTCCATCATCAACGATTTCAGCTTGAATAGCTTGCATACGCTCACCGATCAATTTTTCACGATCTGCAGTTGGAGTGCTGTGGTCGATTCCTTCAAGAACTCTAGCAGTGACGTCCTCAATTCGGTCGAGAAATGAAACTTCAAAGCCGTCAATAGGAAGCTCTTGGTCTTTACTCATTGCCCAAAATCCATTGGTCAAGTAATCGTTATCAACTGTACTCAAAGACTGAATTGCTCCGTAACCACAGTGGTGATTTGTAAGAACTAGACCTTCTCCAGAGATGATCTCTGCAGTACACATTCCGCCGTTCAATCGAACAATGGCGTCTTTCAGACTTGCATTGTTGATGTTGTAAATGTCGTCCGCACTTAAGTTTAGACCGAGGTTTTGCATTTCGGCCTCGTTGATTTTCTTCAACATGTGCATGAGCCACATGCCTTCATGCGCTTGGGCAGTGAAGATCGTTACAAGAAGAAGAGCAACGATGGATGTAAGTTTTCTCATCATTTGGTGTGTTATTTATTATCTGCGGAAACTACTCGGAAGCAGCAGTCCACGTTGTATTAGCAATTAACTTGTCTAGAGCCTCGTATAGCTTATTGAGCTCTTCGGGGCGTTGGTATCGACTTAGGACAGACTTCATTTTGGATCCATCCCAGAGTTCGGTAGTGATTGAAGGGAGATCCATGACAAGCTTGTTGTCATATGAATCGAGTAATTCGAAATAGTTGATCTGCTCCGCTATTGCAAAAATTGAGCCTATTTCGTCAGAATTCCACGTGCCAGTGAATAAACCGACATTGTCGACGAAGTTTTTACCGTCGTAAGTAATACGGCCAGTGCTGAATGCAAGAAGTTCAAAGCTTGGGCATGTTCCAAAACAAGGAGTGCGCACGTAGCGGATAAGAGGATGTTCAGGAAGGTCTTCTTGAATAATTTCCTTGACCTCAGTATTGGCAGCAGCTCGAGATTCTTTACGCGAACCACAAGAACTTGCCACTAGGGCGAAAACGATAGCTAGAAACGTTATCCTGATCATCATAGGCTACTTCTTTTGGGTTTTTCCTTTTTCTTGCTGCAATTTCTGCATTTCTTCTAGCCTTTGAGAAAAGCCGCCTTTCTTCTTTGGCTTGGCTTTGTTGCCTTCAATTTTCGCACGAATTTTAGACTCGTCAATGATGTAGTTCTTAATTACCACCATTTGGGCAATCGACATCAAGTTGGCAATGAGGTAGTAGAAACTCAAACCAGAAGCAAATTTGTTGAAGAAGAACAACATCATGAATGGAAATATATTCATGATCACTTTCATATTCGGCATACCCGGCTGCTGCGTAGTAGGCATGTTGGCCGTATTCATCCTTGTGTAGAAGAAGGTCGAGATTGCCATCAACACAGTGAATCCACTGATGTGATTTCCGTAAAAGTCCGATAGCAATGGAATGTGCGTCGACCAAGAGAATATCGAATCGTATGCACCCAAATCATCAGCCCATAGGAAACCTCTTCCTCGTAGCTCAATACTCGCAGGGAAAAAGCGGAACATAGCATAGAGAATCGGCATTTGAAGGAGTACGGGCAGACAACCGGCAAAAGGGTTTACCCCGGTCTGCCTATACAAGGCCATAGTGGCCTGCTGTTTATCCACTGCTTTATCCTTGCCTTCAAATTTCGCCGCGATCTCGTCCATTTCTGGTTTCAAGACACGCATTTTGGCACTCGATAAGTAGTTTTTCCATGTAACTGGGAAAAGCAACATCTTGATGATGATGGTCAGCACGATGATAACAATACCTGCACTTGCAATATGCTCCGAGAGAAAGGCAAAAACAGGACGAATCATGTTTCTGTTTACCCAACCAAATATCCACCAACCGTAGTCAACGATTCTTCCGAACTCGTCAACTTCTAGGTTTTGCAACTCAGCGTAATCGTTAGGACCGAAGTAGAAACGAAGATCTGTCGTGCTCATGGCCGAAGGACTTACCGCCAATGGAATCTCTGCTCGAAATTGTGTGGTGTGGGCCGAATCAGTTTCTTCAGCTTTGTTGCTGTAGAGGTCACCACCAGCCTTAAATCCAGCATCCGCAATTACAGCTGCTGTGAAGTAGTTTTGTTTGAAGGCAACCCAGTTCAGAGATTCTTCAATTTGCTCGTCGTCTTCACGAGCTTCACTCAAGTAGTCACGGTCTTCGCCCATCTCTCGGAAGAAGATTGAACTGTGACGTTGCTCCTCAAGAATTCCTTTCTCGTTTCGGTTACCAAGTGCTTCCCAAGAGAATACAGGAGTATCATCGGCAAGGTCGATCTGACGATCTAGTCCCACGAAGCTAACCGAAGTCTTCACCTCATAGCTGTCATGTGAGAGGGTATAGTTATACTCGATGTACTTCGAAGGATCGGAAGTAGTAAGTCGCATAGACACCATAGCCGGAGAACCCTCTGAGGCAGATGCATTCTTAGTGCTTGGTGTGAAGATGAACTCGTTAGATTTCTGGATGCCTTTGCCGAAATTGACAAAAGAGAAGTACATCTCCGAATTGGCAGGATCCCATAACTCAACGGGGATCGAATCCCAATAAGTCTGATAGCCGTCAACCAATGTGGCGCTTTCAAACAAACCACCCTTGGTATTGAGAACCGTCTTAATGCGGTTGTTTTCCAGGGTTACCTGTTCGCCATCACCTTCTGTCGCTCCTGCAAAAATGCCATAGCGATCAATCAACTGTGCGCTCACCATCGCTTGTTGCGAAGAGTCTAGCTCAGTGTTGAGTAGATTGGGTTGGGCAACCTCAGGCGTTCTGGGGCTGTTGGAAGTAGTTTCTGCTGCCTCAATAGTAGGCTGTTCTTCCTGTACTTTTTCCTCGGGAGGATTCACGAAGTAGAACCCCGCCATAAGAGCGACGATGAGAACTACACCAATGATTTGATTCTTATCCATTTGACCAAATTGGGGCGCAAATATAGGGTTATTGTTGGATCATTTGCAGGCAAATTTATGAATGGTTTTTTTCTTAGATTTTCTTGTGATTATTGAGGTTTGATGACAAGCTATTGGCGGACAAGTTTGACGAATATCATGCAATAGTTGATGTGTCAATGATTAGGGATGAGGCTTGAAAAATAGGAGATGAGCATTGAAAATAATTAGAAGGACCAACCTTCTTTTAGTAATTATTGCTCCGCTTTCGATCTGGTCACAAAATGTTAAGTCTATGAAAGTAGAGCAAGCCGAGATGGCGGTAGAGTGGTTAGAAGTGGACTGCAGAAAAGCATTTTTGCTAGCGGAGATCAAAATGATGCAGTAAAACTAGAGGTTTGTCTCGACGATAATTTTTATGCAGTGATGAACCGATTGTTTGGATCGGATGCTGGGAGTATTATGCCGAAAGACATATGTGTTGAGAAAGTCTGCTCGAAAGAATTTGGAGGGGACAAGCGTAAAGTGAGCGTCGAGGAAATTGTAGTCAACGGTCAAACGGCTTGTGAAAAGTAACTTTAGCAGGTGATGAAGCGTCTTTATATTGCGCTGCTTACTCTGGCTAAAGACAAAGAAGGGAAGTGGCTGATAGCAAGTGACACGCCTTCGATCAAATCATAATTCAAAGTCTGTATATTTACGAGAAGGTGACTCGAAAGGGGCCCCTTTTTACCATTCGACACTATCCGAATCCAACCATTTTCCTTGTGCTTTAAGGGTTTGTTCGATGATATCGCGCACACATCCTTTTCCCCCGTTGATTGGAGAAATGTAATCACTTACAGATTTAATCTCTGTAGCCGCATCGGCAGGACAACAGCCTATTCCAGCAAGTTGGAGAACATGGTAATCGGGAATATCGTCTCCCATATAAATCGCCTCTTCTGGGTTGAGCTTGTTGTCGGCCATGTATTTATTGAAGACCTCAACCTTGTTCTTGGCAGCGAGAAATACATCACCAACTCCCAGTGCCTCAAAACGCGTTCGCACAGATTCCTGACTTCCACCAGTAATGATGGCAATATTGAATCCTTTTTTTGCGGCCAATTGAACAGCATAACCATCGCGCACATGAGCAGTCCGCGCAATTTCGCCATTGGATAGCAAGATCATCACGCCATCGGTAAATACTCCGTCGTAATCAAAACAAAAGGTAGTAACCTTGGCAAGTCGTTGCTTATACGTTGTCATTGTTCTTCAATATTTGTTCAGATAGATCGCCATAAATCGAGCGTAGATCTGGATTGCTATTCAATAAATCTAGGTGGCTATTCAGCACATGCATGTCGCCTCGACGCGCTGGACCCGTTTGCGCTTGTCGCGGAGAAATCTTCATGATCTTGTCCGTAGTCTCCTGAATAAGCGGGTGAAGTATGTCCAACTCTAAATCCTGACTCTGCAAAATATCTTCGGCAATGGTGTACATCTGATTTGTGAAATTGCAGGCAAAAACTGCCGCCAGATGAATGTGTTTCCGTTGATCAGAACTGACGAATTGGGCTTTGTCGCTGATTAAATCGGCAATAGTCTTGAGAGTTTCCTCGTCTTTGCTTTCTCTAGCCTCAAGGCAAATGGGCACATGACTAAAGTCGACTTGCTTGTCTTTGGAGAATGTCTGCAAAGGATAAAATACCCCTCTTCGCCCTGGTCCTAAAGCCTCAAGTGATATCGAACCGCTTGTATGCGCGGCCAACTGATTTTCCTCTAAAAAGTGACTGGCTGCTGTAATCGCGTCATCCGCCACAGCAATAATCATCAAGTCGACCTTTTTCATGGTGCGGATAAATTCAGCTCGAGTGGCACCAATCTTATTGGCCAGTTCTTCGGCTTTATTCCCGTCTCTTGACCAGATCTCAACGATCTCGATTCCCTTGGGTTTGAGCGCCAGCCCTAAATGAGTGGCAACATTTCCCGAACCTATGATCGAGATTCTAAGCATCCGATCGCTTGTTGAGTCGGCGTCTGTGACGAATCGCCATGATCGTTCCAATAACCATTATCAAACAGCCCATCCACAGTACATTGATCTGTGGGAAGATGATGGCGTGCATTACGATAAAATCTTTTTTACGGTCTTCGCGCTCCCAAATAGTAAGGGTGCATTCCGAAGTGTGCGGGTCGATTTTGGCCAGACTAAAACGCAAGCCCAATTGATCGGACTGAACGACATCTGGAATCACCAATGAATCGCGCATAATAAACAGTGGCTCAACAACCGTTGTGAAGGATTTTTCCGAAATGGTAAGTACAATTTTCGCTGCATGGTCTTTTTCCAATAGGCCATGTTTCACGTGGTCTTTGACACCTAGTAAACTGTCGACGCTCACCATAGTATTCGAAACCAAAACGCGATCGCCTACCTTGATAATGTGTTGTCGGCCTGGCAGCCATCCGTCTTCATCCGGCACTTCTTCCTCTGTAGTGATGTACTTTAAATAGGTATAGACATCGTGATCGAGGTAGTGTTTGATGCTTGGCTCACGGCTATTTCCCTTCGTCTCGTTCATGATCAGACCGGGATTCAAAGTAAATAGGTGTTCGCCTGGAGTTCCATTTACCCAGGTTTTCGCCACGCGAGTTTGTCGTGGATTAGGAGAAGGTACAGCCGACCAGATATCGAAGTCATCTATGAAGCTTTCAGAAGCAATATGATCTTCCATAGCCATAAACATGCCTCCTTTGATCCATATCAAATCCTCTGCTTTGTAGTTTTTTATCTCCTTATCGAAGTATTCTACATTGCACCAAAGGTTCACGCCATTATCGCTGCGTTCCTTTCCTCTGTAACTTACAAAGTACGGTCCCATCAATAGTGTGTCGCCTTCGTACATCGCCATATCGCTGCGGTTGTCGAATTCCTCACTCATCTCACGCAAATCGCCCAGGTGATTTTCCGAAATCGTATGCTGCTGACTGGTACTCATAACTGCTCCAATCATTATCATCGCAAATCCCACGTGAGCAACACTAGCTCCTGCAGTATCCATTTTCCCTTTGAGTACACTTATAATGTAGTTTAGGTTGGAGACAAGAGCAAATATGGAAGCGAAGATCAAAACGTAAACTTGCCCGTTGAAATACGAGAAGTCAAAGCCGTAAATAAGAATGAAAGTTGCCGCAATACTTACCAAGAGAGAGGCAATGATCTTCTTACCGAACTTCTTCATGTCGGTTTTCGAATACTTGAAGTATTGTCCTGTGGCAACCAAAAACATGATCACAATAGAGAAGGGAATCTGCCACTTGTGATAAGTAGGCGCTACTTCCGCCGGCGGATTGTAGTCGTGCTTCGATAATGTGTTCAACCATTCCCAATTTGTACTTTCATACAGTGAGGTGAAGAGTCCTGAGAAATCGGCAAGGAACTCATTGGTTACGGGAAGGGAAGTCTGCACGCTTATCTGCAATGCCGAAAACATCAAAACCAAGGCACCAATAAATACCCAAAATTCACGTGACCATAGTTGCTCTTCTTTCTCCGTTTTTGGAAAGTCTCTTCGGAAAGCACGAATTGTAAAAGCAATGGCAGCGATCATGAACAGCCCAATAGAAATCGTGGCGTCAAAGAATAAGCCTCCGGCAAATGCAAATGCTGCGAAGACCCAAAAGATCTTCCTTGTCTTGGACGACTTGTTGAGTAATGCTACGGTGAGCGCTACGAAAAATAGCAAGTACATCAAGAGTTGTGGAACTATTCCACTCTCTACAAAACTGTGTACAGAAGTATCTCCCAATACACCACTTCTAGTTAAGAAGGTAGAGTAGAGTATAAATATGAATGATCCTGTAGTCAGGATGAAGGTCGAGAAAAGTGATGTTTGCTTGCGCTTGTTGATCACCATCAAGTGAGCCGAGGCAATCAACAAAATCCATGGAACCAAACTGGCATTCTCCACAGGGTCCCAAGCCCAAAACCCTCCAAATCCAAGTGCTTCATAAGCCCAAGCTCCTCCCATCAGAATTCCCGTTCCAAGTATAGAAACTGAGAAGAATGTCCATGGAATAGCTGGTCTCATCCAACCCGTTAAATCACGTTTCCACATTCCTGCAATGGCGTATGCAAAAGGCACAACGACTGATGCAAAGCCCAAGAACAATGTAGGAGGGTGGATTGTCATCCAGTAATTCTGCAACAGTGGATTAAGGCCTGTCCCGTCTTGGAATTGCTTGTAGGCAGTGAGGTAGTCGGGGTTCATGGTCCACGGCAAACCGATGTTTGAACCGACGTCGCGCATAAGAATGAACGGGTTCTGACCGAATTGGAAATCACCGAAGTAAACTCCGATGAGCATTGAAGTTAAGAAGACCTGTACGAGTGCAATGACTGTCATGACTGGGCCTTCCCATTTGCCAGCATGGCGAATAAGAATATTACCTAGAACGATGTGCCAGAAAATCCAAAGGATAAAACTGCCCTCTTGACCATCCCAAAAGCAACTTAAAATATAGCGCAGCGGCATCGCATTGTCGAGATGCTTCCAAGCATATTGGTACTCGTAGAGGTGGTTGAATAGTAGGTAGAGCAGACAAGCAACAATACCAATCAGCGCAATACTGTGGATGCGGAAACTCCAGCGTCCAAGCTTCAGAAAATTTCGATCTCCATTTTGTGCATTGAAAAAGAAGCCGGCAGCAGCCAGCAATGATCCAAGAAAAGAGACAATGATAAAAAAGGTTCCAAGTTGACCCGGTAAGAGTTGTTCTCCTTGGTAAATGATTTCTTCCATGTGGTTAATTCGATCCGTTCGAAGCGGTTTCCTCGATGAAGTGTTTGTTCTCGTTGTATTTAGAAGGACATTTCATCAATACAGTACTGGCGTGAAATTCACCGTCTACAACTTTTCCGTGCATATCAATCGACTCTGATTGCTCAAGGCCCATAGGCTTTGGATCGGCCGACTTGCGGTAATGAACTTTTTGTGAAGTTCCCTCAGAGTCAATGACGTAAAACGTACAAAGGCTTGCGTCTTTTTCTGGGTCGTAAATTACTTCTTGGCTTTTGTCGAGTGTACCGCTAATCTTGTACTCTTGGCCTGGATTTTCAAATGCTTCAGCGAAAGCCACCGAAGAACTTGTATCCATGTATGTAGACAGAATAATACCCGCTACAACAGCGATTACAATTACAAGAATGATTTGTGAAGTCTTCATGTTTCTTAGTCTTTAAGTCGATCTTCAAGTTCCTTAATTTTTCGGTCCATCGAAATGAGATAGCCGAAAATGCCGAGCAAAATTACGCCCACAACGAATACAACCACGTAGAATTTACCAGATTGATAAAAAGTGCCCTCCAAAGCGCTTGATTGAGCAAATCCTGAAACGGTGCTAAGCAGAAGCAAAGCCATGAGTGAGATTCTATTCATCATAATCTACCTTTCTTAATAGTTGAACGTAACGGAGTCTGATTTTGTACATCCAGTAACCAACGATTATCCATCCAATCACTGCGGGATAGAAAACTAGTCGCAAAGAACTGTCGAGATCGTAAGAACTAAAAGCTGGAGTCCCACCTTTTCCTGGGTGCAATGATTCTGTGAACTTCGGCAAGATCATCAAGAGGACTACCAGCATCACGAATGCAAAAATATTATAGACGGCTGCAATGCGACCGCGTTTGTTTTCTTCAGGAATTGACTTGCGCAGAACCATATAAGCCGCATAAATCAAGAATGTCGCCATCGCGCCATTCAACTGCGGATCATTGAGCCACCAAGCGCCCCAAGTAAAGCGAGCCCATATCGAACCAGTGACCAAGCCCAGAATACAAAAGACGAGTCCCACAATCACGGCCTGCTCGGCGCGGGTGTCGTAGATCGTTTTTCCTTTGCTCAAAAATAAAATCGACTGAGAAAAACTCACGATCATAATGAAGAACATGGTGAACCACATCGGTACGTGGAAAATTAGATTACGTATGGTTTCAAAGATGGTCGGTAAAAAAGGAAAGCCGAAGTGATCAATTGCATTGGTCTTTACGGTGATGTCACAATTGGTCGGAATAGGCGCAGACTTATCAGTGCCGCTCACAGAAAGTGCGTTGGGCAAGTAAATTGTTCCGTCGTGGTCGTTGTTGAGGTAAAGATCTGCTAGTGATAGCGGCAAGTTCGCTGGGATATCGAAGGACATCTTTGCCTTAGTAGGACTGATAATCTCGACTATCGATCCACAGATGCGGACGTCTTCACTTTGAATGAAGGTCTGCATACTGCCGGCCTCCGATTCAAAATGGGTATTGTAGCCCACTACGGTTACTTCGTTCAGACCTGGTTTTACCTGACCGTTTTCAACGGCCAGAATACCTGGATCCAATGGAACTAAGAACGTAGCTACAGAAGAGTATAAAAGGAGCGCGATGCCCAGAATTTTCCACCAGTTTTTTGCCATGATTCGACTCGAAATTAGTCCCGCCAAAGGTAGGGAAATAATATGTAGGATAACGATACTACTGCCCCGTCAATAACAAACATTAGCACTAGATTTTGAGCATTTTCTTCAAGTGGCTTTCCTGCCAAGGCGTTTGCCGAGTAACTCATTAATATGAGCATTGTTGGAATGATAATCGGGAAACCTAGTAACGCCATCATTCCCATGTTGTTGCCTGATTTTGCGGCAATGCCTGAAATCAAAGTCAGCGCCGAACTCAATCCAATACTTCCCAGTGCCAGTCCGCCTACAAACTGCATCATTCGAGCATCAGCAATCGCAGTCGTCCCGAGAAAGAGCAAATAAAGCAAAAGAGCAAGTCCAGTGAGCAACATCAAAACCAGCACATTGAAGATAATCTTCGACAGGATGACCGATTTCGGATTGGCCAAAGTATAGAGGTAGAGATTGTATCCTGTTCGTTCGCGATCAAAACTTCTGCCAATGGCATTGAACGAAGCAAAGAGGATAATAATCCACAGCAATCCGTTCCAGACTTCTCTGTTCTCAAGTTGCTTAAAACTGAGATAACAAACGAAGATGGTCGACAAGGTATACAAGACCATTCCCCAGATCACGTGTTTCTGACGCAGTTCGGCCTGCATTTCACGTGAAAGAAGATGGAGAATTTCGTTCATGGTACGAAGATAGTATGAAGGGATGGGTTTTGGGGGGTTAGGGGGCGGATTCTTCGGGAAGATGGAAACCTGACTTTCCAATGAACTTGAATCACAGGATTTTCACGAGAAATGGACTGAACCTGAAATCGGAACTCTAAGTTTATAGTTGCATTTGGATTAAGAGACTCGCTGATAAAAGGAAATTGAATGTGGTTCAGTAAGTTGGTGTTCTTCTTGTTTCTATTGTCTTGGTAGATTTGGGCCGTTGGTCAAAATACTTTTAGTGTTAGAACTAGCAGTACATTCAATTCTGGATACATTGCAGTACATGAAATTGAGGGTTCGTACTATGCCATTGGATCAAGAGTTATTTACGGACAAGAATCATTTACTCAATTAACTCTAAGCCGTTACAATTTTTCTGATGAAATAGAAACATTGGAAGATTATGGGGCATAAGTAGCTCATTTATTATGAGAATCGATGCCAGTTGCATAAAAGACAATGAGACGATTGTAGCAGCGCATGACGGCTCTATTCTTGATCAGAGAAACATGTTTCTAAGCTGTATATCTGTAGATGGTGACTTACTTCAACAGGTTTCATTTCTCTCACCCTATGTTCTGCAAGATCCCGAAGCATCCGATTACTTTATACCAACGGACATGAAAATTCCCGAGAATAATGAAATATTAACAGTCTCAGCTATCGAATCAGGTCTTGGAAATGGATTCAATACATATCTGGCCAAACACTCTAGTTCTGGATCAATTTTATGGGACGTAGTATTTGAAGCAGAATTGGGGGCTTACACTGGTTCAATTAATATCTTGGATAGTGGATTTATTATCTGCTATGGTGAAGTGAATATTGAAAATGATGAATTAATTGATAAATGGATAGTGCAATTTGATGACGGTGGCGCTGAGACTTGGATTAAGTATCAAACAGGACTTATAGTCGACCACGCGGAAGAATCTGTTTATTCGAATGGACTTGTAACAATTGTCTCAGGATTATTCTACGAAGGAACACCTAGCCAACTTCCTGTCATATATCAGGTGGACTTGATGGGCAATTTACAGTGGCTAACTTATTTGGACGTTGATTTTGTCAACAACATTGAACAATACTATTTAGACATCATACAAACCTCGGAGGGTGGATTTGTGGCTGGCGGGGTAGTATACAATTCACAACCTCAAAATCCGGAACAAAATGGCGATTTCAACTGGGATGCAGTGATGACTAAATATAGCCAGGATGGAACAGAGTTATGGACACCGACATACAACTAAGTGTCAAGCTCAAATGACGAACACATTTTACTCGATCTCATACGGACCTCAGATGATGGGCTTTTGTTTTGTGGACTTGCTGCAGACTGTGCCAACGAAACCCCAGAGCTGATCGCCTACCATCAAGGTTGGCTAGTAAAAACAGATGAACACGGCTGCCTAGTCCCTGGCTGCCACTTATCCGTTGAAGAGTTCGAAGAACAGAACGGTTATTTCAAACTGGGCCCCAATCCAGCTTCCAGTCAGGGCTATTTGAATGTGTTTTATTCTGAAGTCCAGCCATTGGAACAGGCAGTCCTGACAATTATCAATGCCTTAGGGCAAGTTGTTCAAACTGTTGCTATGCATAATAATGCGAT